>JAODAU010000178.1 GCA_025463615.1 Microbacteriaceae bacterium
GCAGGTCGATGCGCACCTCGAAGCAGGATGCCGGCGAGATGAAGCCCTGGGCCTCGATCTCCTTCCAGGGCGCATCGAATCGCTTCGGGCCGATGAGGCTGAAGACGTCTCCCTCGCGGCCGTCTTCGCGCACCAGTGTGGCGGTGAGACCGAGGCGTCGGCGGGCCTGCAGTTCGGCCGTCAGCTTGAACACGGGCGCGGGCAGCAGGTGCACCTCGTCGTAGATCACCAGCCCCCAGTCGAGCGCGTCGAGCAGGGCGAGGTGGGCGTAGTCGCCCTTCCGCTTGGCCGTGAGGATCTGATACGTGGCGATCGTGACCGGCTTGATCTGCTTGACCTGGCCCGAGTATTCGCCGATCTCGTCCTCGGTGAGGCTGGTGCGCCGCAGCAGTTCGCTGCGCCACTGCCGCGCGGAGACCGTGTTGGTGACGAGGATCAGCGTGGTCGCCTCGATCTGGGCCATGGCGCCCGCGCCGACCAGGGTCTTGCCTGCGCCGCAGGGGAGCACGACGACGCCCGATCCGCCGTCCACGAAGCTGGCGACGGCCTGGGTCTGGTACTCGCGCAGGGCCCACTCGGAGGTGTCGAGGGAGATCGCGTGCGGCGTGCCGGGGGTGTACCCGGCGAGGTCCTCGGCCGGCCAGCCGAGCTTCACCAGCTCCTGCTTGACCTGGCCGCGCGCCCACGCCTGGATCTCGTAGTGGTCGGGCAGCGCGCCCTTGCCGCGCAACTCCTCGGGAACGAACAGCAGCGGCGCGATGCGCTTGGCGCGCACGATCTCGTTGAGCACGGCGGCATCCGTGGACCGCAGGATGAGCGTGCCGTTCTCGTCGCGCTCGATCACGAGCCTGCCGTACCGGGCCACCGTCTCGGCGATATCGATGCTGACGCTCTGCGGGATGTCGAACTTGGAGTACTTCTCGAGCGTGGCGAGCATGTCGTCGGAGGTGTGGCCGGCCGCGCGGGCATTCCACAGGCCGAGCCGCGTGATGCGGTAGGTGTGGATGTGCTCGGGCGCGCGCTCCAGCTCGGCGAACACCGCGAGGTCGTGCCGGGCGTGTACCCGGCGAGGTCCTCGGCCGGCCAGCCGAGCTTCACCAGCTCCTGCTTGACCTGCCCGCGCGCCCACGCCTGAATCTCGTAGTGGTCGGGCAGCGCGCCCTTGCCGCGCTGCTCCTCGGGAACGAACAGCAGCGGGGCGATGCGCTTGGCGCGCACGATCTCGTTGAGCACGGCGGCATCCGTCGACCGCAGGATGAGCGTGCCGTTCTCGTCGCGCTCGATGACGAGCCTGCCGTACCGCGCCACCGTCTCGGCGATGTCGATGCTGACGCTCTGCGGGATGTCGAACTTGGAGTACTCCTCGAGCGTGGCGAGCATGTTCTCGGACGTGTGGCCGGCCGCGCGCGCGTTCCACAGGCCGAGCCGCGTGATGCGGTAGGTGTGGATGTGCTCGGGCGCCCGCTCGAGCTCCGCGAAGACCGCGAGGTCGTGCCGGGCGTCCTCGGCCTGCGGGTGCGCCACCTCGAGCAGCACAGTGCGGTCGGACTGCACGATCAGTGGGCCGCCGGGTGAAGTCATCAGACCAGCTTAAGCCGTGCGGGGTGTGCTCCGGCCGGGTTCGCCCGAACCGGTCTCGCGTTCATAACTCAGGAAGCGAGCTCGGCGCGCGACTAACCCGCCCGGAATTCCGGGCCACAGGTCGAGCGCCCGGCGCGGTCATCCGGAGTTATGAACGCGGGCCGTACGCCACGTGGGCGTGACAGGGCTGTCGACGTGGACTGCGCGTCGTGACGGACATCCGCGAGATGTCCAGCGTGTCGACCCGTCCGCAACGGCGAGTCATGCCGAATGTCCGTCACCGCACGCGGTGTTGTCGCGTGACTCCGTGGACTGTCACATGGCGTCGCTTGAACGGAAATTCAGGAGTTTGGCGCGAGGATCTCCTGCCGAATCCCGACGATCCGGGGGCAGCGCGAAGTTGTACGCGCCAAACTCCTGAATTTCCGAAGGAGAAAGAAGATCTACAGCGCCGGCTGGGCCGGGCCCAGACCCGCGATGCTGGTCAGCGGCAGGGTGCGCTCGATCTGCGACTTGTTGTCGCGGGCGCGCAGCCGGCCGCCGCCGACGCCGGTCGGCTCGAGCTGGTAGTCCACGACGGAGCCGTTCGGCATCCGCACGCTCACCGTGAGGCCCACGTGCGACTTGATCGCCACCTCGAGCTGGCGCAGCAGCCAGGCCTGGCCCTCCTCCTCGGGCTCCACGTCGCCGCCCAGCCGCAGCCGTTCGATGAGCGAGTCGATGGGGGAAACAGTGGATGCCGCGGCCGGCCGCGCCGTGCGCTGCCGCTTGAGCGAGAGGATCGTGCCATCCCGCTCCGCCGCGACCGGGTACCGCGCATCGCTCAGCGACCAGAACACCACGTCCAGCGGGAACCGGCTCGTCGCCGTGGTGGCCGACTCGCGCGTGAAGGCGAGCGCCGAGAGGTTCTGGTCGACCAGGATCGCGTCGAGCATCGCCGAGTCCTCGGAGCGCACGTAGGTGCGGTCGTCCCGGCTGCCGACGCGCACGGTTCCGTAGCGGCTCGATGCCTCGTCGATCAGGTAGTCGAGCGGCTGCGGGATGCCGGTGAGCGAGATTCCGCGCAGGAACTCGAGCATCGACTCCCGCGTCTCGCCCGCGGCCATGGCGCGGTTCACGCTCGAGGTGGAGACGCGGTAGCTGGACGCGAGGGCGCGGTTCTCGACGTCGGCGAGGCCGCGCAGCCGGGCATCCACGGCGGGGGCCAGCGGCCCGGGCGCCACCACCGACAGGTCGTGCTGCAGGTAGACCTGCTCCACCTCCTGTGGCAGCAGCGGCGCCATGGCGGCCTCCGCGGCGTCGACACCGTCGCCGAGCAGCAGGGCGCCCGGCGTGCTCGGCGCCTGGTTGGCGGTCACCCCGAGCAGCTCGGCGTCGCGGGTGTAGGTGGCGACGCGCTCATCCATCCAGTCGCCGCCGGCGGGGTAGAGCCAGTCGATGTACGTGCGCAGGCCGTTGCCCCAGAGCGCGTGGGCGCGCTCGCCGAGCAGCTGCCGGATGTCCGGGGGCAGTCGCGCAGACCACGCGGCCGCCAGCGCCCCCCACTTGCCGCGCGACGGGAGCAGGATCCACTCGCGTCCCCGCTCGGTGATCATCCACGAGCCGGACTCGCGCGCGACCAGCTCGGCGCGCTCGACCACGTCCACGAAGGTGGCGACCGACGGAAGGTCCACGGACATCGCGTTGGCGAGCCGCTTGGTGTCGGGCAGCGCGACGCCGCCCTTCGCGAGCTCGCGGGCGGGCTCGCGCTCGAGCTCGGAGAGCAGCTCGGTGATGGACGTGATGGCGGCGAAGGCGCGCTCGGCGGCGAGGCGGTCGATGAAGCGGGTGTCGACATCCGGCACCGGCTCGAGCGCGGCGGGCGGGTCGAGGTCGGCCAGGTCGGCGAGGCCCGGCAAGCCGAACGCGGGCCACGACCTCAGCTGGTCGCGCACGCTCTCGTAGGCCGAATAGCGGCCCGACTCGCTCTCGGCGAGCAGCAGTTCGACGGCCACGGCCGCGCGGTCGGCGATCGCGACGGAGGCGACGCCGGGAAGGCGGCCGGCGATCTCGGCGACCGTGGAGGGGTCATCCTGGGCTGTGATCGCCACGAGCACGGCCAGCGTGTGCCGGTCGAGCCGGGTGAGCGCCTGCTGGATCGAGGCCCGGTCGAGCAGGGCCTCGGCCAGGTCGAAGAAGTCTTTGATGCCGTGGGCGGCGATCGCGCGCTCGCGCAGGATGCGCCCGAGCTCGCCGTCGCTCATCGCCCTCAGCCTCGTCGCGAGGGACAGCGTGTTGCTCATCGGTCCTCGCACGGGGGTCGGCCCGGCGTCGTCGCCGGGAGCGGGAGGTGCGGCGTCAGCGCCTCTTCTTGGTGCTCTTGCGCTGGGTGCGAACGGGCGGCCGGACCGGGGCGGATGCCGCGGCCTCCTCCTCTTCGCGCGCCTCACGGTTGCGGCGTACGATGCTCACGATCATGAGCACGATGATCATCAGGATGCCGGCGGGGAACGCGATCGCGGGGATCAGCTGCACCGCGAGAAGGGTCGGATTGTCGGCCGTGTCGAGTCGGAGGGCGTTGAAGATGATGTTGGCGATGACACCCAGTAGCCCGATAAGGATGAGCCCGGCAATGATGAACGCGAGCCTGCGTTCGTTACGATTGACTGTTGCTGGGGTCTGATCTGCCACAGACACAAGGATAGGGCCACGCAGGCCCCCTAGGCTTACGGGAAGCCCCGAACGAAAGAGGTACCGCCATGCCAACCGGCAAGGTCAAGTTCTACGACGAAGAGAAAGGCTTCGGCTTCATCAGTTCCGATGACGGCCAGGAAGTCTTCCTCCACGCGTCGGCGCTCCCCGCCGGCGTGACCGTGAAGGCGGGAAGCAAGCTCGAGTTCGGCATCGCCGACGGCAAGCGGGGCGCGCAGGCGCTCTCCGTGCGCGTGCTCGAGGCACCGCCGAGCCTCCAGAAGCTGAGCCGCAAGCCGGCGGACGACATGGCGATCATCATCGAGGACCTCGTGAAGCTGCTCGACGGCGTCGGCGCCAACCTCAAGCGCGGCCGCTACCCCGACACCAAGCACGGCAAGACCATCGCGGCGATGCTGCGCAAGGTCGCCGACGACCTCGATGCCTGATTCGCCGAGCGCCGAGCCCGCGGCGGCAACCGACGCCGACTTCGAGCTCGGTCGCGCCGGCCTGCTCGAGATCACCGCGGCCGACACGATCGGCGACCCCCAGGGGTCGATCGACGAGGGCGAGGGCGTCGTCACCGTCTACTTCGGCACGAACCTGGCCGGGTATCCCGGATGGCGCTGGACCGTGAGCATCGCGCACGTGGAGGGCGAGCAGCCCACCGTGCTCGAAACCGAGCTCACGCCCGGCGACGGCGCGCTGCTGTCGCCCGCCTGGATTCCGTGGGTCGACCGCCTGGCCGACTACCGGGCCGCCCAGGAGGAGGCCGGCGCTGTCGACGAGTCGGCGGATGACGAGTCCGACGACGACGACGAGTCGGACGACGATGACGACGAGTCGGATGATGAAGACGACGATGACGAGTCGGACGACGACGATGACGACGACCTCGGCAGCGACGTGCTGCACGGCGGCGACCTCGACGGCGTCGACATCGACGACCTCGACGACGACGATTCCGACGAGGACGACGACGAAGAAGACCGCTAGGCGGATCGAGCCTGTCGAGATCTCACGCACGATGTCGGTGAGGTCTCGACAGGCTCGACCCGCTTGATCGGCTAGCTGTGCTCGACCACGTACTCGATCGACGAGACGAGCTTGCGCACGTCATCCGGCTCGATCGCGGTGAAGGTGGCGACGCGAAGCTGGTTGCGGCCCAGCTTGCGGTACGGCTCGGTGTCGACGATGCCGTTGGCGCGCAGCGTCTTGGCGATCGCGGCCGCGTCGATGGCGTCGTCGAAGTCGATGGTCACGACCACCTGCGAGCGGTGGTCGGGGTTCGCGACGAACGGCGTCGCGTAGTCGACGGATGCCGCCCAGTCGTACAGCACCGACGACGACTCCTTGGTGCGCGCGTCCGCCCAGGCGAGCCCGCCGTTGCCGTTGATCCACTCGACCTGGTTCTCGAGCAGCAGCAGCGTGGAGATGGCCGGGGTGTTGAGCGTCTGCTTGAGCCGCGAGTTGTCGATCGCGTTCTTCACACTGAGGAACTCCGGGATCCAGCGCCCGCTCGCCGCGATGCGCTCGACGCGCTCGATGGCGGCGGGGGAGAACAGCGCGAACCAGAGCCCGCCGTCGGAGGCGAAGTTCTTCTGCGGGGCGAAGTAGTAGACATCCGTCTCCGACGCGTCGAAGAGGATGCCGCCGGCCGCACTCGTCGCGTCGACGACAGTGAGCGCGTCCGCATCCACCCTCCTCACGGGAGCCATCACGCCGGTGCTGGTCTCGTTGTGCGGCCAGGCGTAGACGTCGATGCCGTCGAGCACCTCGACCTCGCTGCGCGACCCGCCCGGGGCCGAGATGATGTGCGGCGCCTCGAGGAACGGGGTCGCGGCCGCCTGGCCGAACTTGGCGCCGAACTCTCCGAACGTGAGGTGCTCGCTGCGCTTCTCGATGAGGGAGAACGCCGCCGCGTCCCAGAAGGCGGTCGAACCGCCGTTGCCGAGCACGACCTCGTAGCCGTCGGGCAGGGAGAAGAGGTCGGCCAGGCCGGACTGCACGCGGCCGACGAGGTCCTTCACGGGCGCCTGGCGGTGGGACGTGCCCATGATCGCGGCGCCCGCGCCGGCGAGGTAGGCGAGCTGCTCCGGCCGCACCTTGGAGGGGCCGCAGCCGAACCGTCCGTCGAGGGGGAGGAGGTCGGCGGGGATGGTGACGTCTGGCATCTTTCGATCCTATTGGCCATCGCCGACCGATGAAGCGCAGCTTCATCGGCGCTGGCGTCGCAGCGAAGCGATGCTTCGCCCCCAGCTCCAGCGCGCAGAGGTTAGGCTTGCCTACATGGGTTCAACGGCTTGGAGGCGACGATGACCGATCTCATTGACACCACCGAGATGTACCTCCGCACCATCTACGAGCTCGAGGAAGAGAACATCTTCCCGCTGCGCGCCCGCATCAGCGAGCGCCTCGGCCACTCCGGCCCCACCGTCTCGCAGACCATCGCCCGCATGGAGCGCGACGGCCTGGTGCGCGTCGAGGGCGACCGCCACCTCGCGCTCACGCCCGAGGGCCACACCAAGGCCGTGCACGTGATGCGCAAGCACCGCCTCGCCGAGCGCCTGCTCGCCGACGTGATCGGCCTCGACTGGGCGCTGGTGCACGAGGAGGCATGCCGCTGGGAGCATGTCATGAGCGAGTCGGTGGAGCGCCGCATCATCGAGATGCTCGAGCACCCCACGCACTCCCCGTACGGCAACCCGATCCCCGGCCTCGACGAGCTGGGGGATGCCGACCCCGGCAAATTCACCGACGGCGTGGTCAACATCGTCAACTTCGTGCTCGGCGCGGTCGGCCCGGTCAAGGGCACCATCCGTCGCCTGGGTGAGCCCGTGCAGTACGAGGTCGAGCTGCTCGAGCAGCTCCGCTCGGCGGGCGTCGTGCCCGGCGCGCGCGCCAGCTTCTCCAAGGCGGGCAGCTACGTGCTGGTCGAGGTGGAGGGTCGCGACGACGGCCTGGAGCTGCCGAACGAGGTCGCCATCCATGTCTACGTCGGCATCTGAGCCAGCTAACGACTAGTTAACGCTTGGTGACGCGGCGTGCCCGCGGGGATTCTGCGCGCATTTCTGGGTTACCCTTGGATTCTTGCAATTCTGGAGTGATTTTCGGGAGAGCCTTATGTCGGGTCGGAGCAGCATCCAAACCGTGGATGCGCGCGCCCACCACTTCATACGGCACTGCATCGCGCGGTGCGTAGCGATACGCCCGCGCGAAGATTGAGGCACCGTCACGCGACGGTGCCTTTTTTGTTGCTCTTTCTCCCGCTCCGGTTGACCCAGGGTGCATCGAACTGCCTGCAAGCCGTGCAGGCGTTTTCGAAAGGATGAGAATGCGCACACTCGTGCTCAACGCGGGCTTCGAGCCCCTCGCCGTCGTGTCGTTCAAGCGAGCCCTGGTGCTCGTGATGAACCAGAAGGCGACGATCGTCGCGGCGGATGCCGAGCATCCGGTCTGGGGAACGCACGGCAGCTATGAGCGGCCGTCCGTCATCCTGCTCACCCGGTACGTGCGCATCCCCTCGACCCGGCTCATCCCCGTGTCGAGACGCGGCGTGCTGCGGCGCGACAACCAGCGCTGCGGCTACTGCGGCGGGTCGGCGAGCACGATCGACCACGTGCTGCCCCGCTCGCGCGGCGGCCAGGACTCGTGGGAGAACCTGGTGGCGTGCTGCCTGCGCTGCAACAACGTGAAGGGCGACCGCACCCCGGCCGAGATGGGCTGGACGCTGCGCATCCGCCCGAAGGCGCCGCACGGAACGGCGTGGCTGGTCCGCGGCGTCGAGCGCGCCGAGGAGCTGTGGGAGCCGTTCCTCGCGGTGGCGTCGCACGCGTCGTCCGAGGCCGCCGCGTAGCGTGGCCTACGTCCCCATCGTCGACCTCTCCGGCTCCGTCACCGAGGTCGCCGCAGAGCTGAACGACGTGTGCACGAACGTCGGTTTCTTCCAGGTGATCGGGCACGGCATCCCCGACACGGTCGCCGAGCGCGCCTGGAACGCCACGATCGCGTTCTTCGACCTGCCGCTCGAGCAGCGGCTCGCGGTGGCCGGGCCGGCCGGCTACCCCTACGGCTACATCCCGTTCTCCGGGGAGTCGCTCGCGAAGTCGCTCGGCGGCGACTCGAAGCCCGACCTCAAGGAGGCGTTCAGCATCGGCCCGGTCGACCCGCCGCTGCGGCCGTTCGTCTCGCCCGAGCAGGCGTGGTCGTGGCAGCCGAACCTCTGGCCGGCCGAGCTGCCGGAGCTGCAGGATGCCTGGACCGGGTACTTCCGCGCGATGCTCACCCTCGGCGCGCGCGTGATGGGGCTGTTCGCGGTGGCGCTGGGGCTGCCGATCGACTACTTCGTGGCCTCCATCGACCAGTCGCCGAGCTCGCTGCGCGCCATCCGCTACCCGGAGCGGCACGGAGCGCCCGAGGGCGGCCAGCTGCGGGCGGGGGCGCACACGGATTACGGCACGCTCACCATCCTGAAGCAGGACCGCGTCGGCGGCCTGGAGGTGCTCACGCAGCTGGACGAGTGGGCGGCGGTCGAGCCGGTCGACGGCGCCTTCGTGATCAACATCGGCGACCTCATGGCCCGCTGGACGAACGACCGCTGGCGCTCGACGCTGCACCGCGTGGTCGACCCGCGGCCCAACATCCGCGGCGAGATCCCGCGCAGGCACAGCATGCCGTTCTTCCACAACGCCAACTGGGATGCCGTGGTTGCCCCGATCCCGCGCGCCGGCGACCGGCCGCACCACGAGCCTGTGCTCGCGGGGCCGCACCTGCGCGAGAAGTTCGCGAAGGCGACCCAGTAGCCGGTCAGCGCGGTCGTTTCGGCGGAATGCTGTCGCAATTGCGGCCGCGCTCGC
The DNA here is from genome assembly GCA_025463615.1 of Microbacteriaceae bacterium. The sequence goes on from JAODAU010000178.1 coordinate 9,108, forward strand.
CCGAAACGACAGCGCTCAGCCGATCGGGCCCTCGATGCGGAAGAGGGCGCGCGCGTTGCCTTCCGTGAAGGCGGCGCGGGCGGCATCCGTCGGGAACGCCGTGAGGAAGTCGGCGATCTCGGGTGCGGTGGGGCGCTGGAACGGGTAGTCGGTGGAGAAGAGCAGCCGATCGGGCGTCGTGACCTCGAGGGCGTGCCGCAGCAAAGTGGGGTTGAGCATGCCCGAGCTCGTGAGGTGAACGTTGGAGCGGATGTAGTCGGAGATCTTCCGCTCCAGCCCGGCCACCCGCGAGAGGCTGTCGGTGCGGTCCGACCAGAAGGGCAGGAGCTCACCCCAATGCCCGAGCACCAGCTGGAGTTCCGGATGCCGGTCGAAGGTGCCGCGCAGGATCAGGCGCAGCGCGGAGAGGGCGGCCTCCAGGTGCCAGCCCCAGCCGAACGTCGCGAGTCCCAGGCTCGTGATCTCGTCGAAACCGCCGAACGCCGCCTCGCGGACCGCGGGCGACGGGAGCTGCGGGTGGATGAAGACCGGCTGGCCCAGCGCGGCGGCGGCGGCGAACAGGTCGTCGTTGCGCGGGTCGTCCAGCGGGACATCCCCGGCGCGGCCGTAGACCATGGCGCCGACGAACCCGAGGCCGGCGGCGCGTTCGAGTTCGGCGACCGCGGCGACGGGGTCAGCCATCGGCAGCGTGGAGAAGGCGCGGAACCGGGTCGGATGCCGGCGCACGGCCTCCGCGGCCAGGTCGTTCGCCATCGTGCTGAGGGTCACCGCGTCGGCGGGGTCCAGGGGATGGGTGCCGGGAGGGGCGAGCGAGAGGACCTGCAGGTCGACACCCTGGGCGTCCATCGCGGCGACGCGGGCATCCGCGATGTCATCGAGGCGTTCAAGGTTGTCGCCCATCTCGTCGAAGGCGATGCTCGCGTCCTGGCGGTCGGGCGGCAGGGCCTTCACCGTCGCCGTCAGTTGCGGCAGGTTCCAGTGTTCTTCGATCGCGATGAGCGGCATGATGCCGGCAACGCTACTCGCGCTTGACAGCATCCGGCATTCTGCTTAGGCTCGACCACGCAAACCAGTTTGCACGCCTTTCCGACACGAGACTTCCTATCGGATCGTGCCCAGTCCCACTTCAGAGCGGAAGATCGATGGATAATCAGCAAACCAGTTTGCGCGGGGGCGCGTCGGCCGGGTCCCTGAACATCCAGGTGGTCGCGGATGCGGCGGGTGTCAGCAAGACCACCGTCTCGCACGTCATCTCGGGCAAGCGTCCCGTCGCCGAGTCGACCCGGCGCCACGTCGAGAAGGTCATGAGCGACCTCGGGTTCCAGCCGAACTTCTTCGCGCAGGCGCTGCAGAGCAACCGGAGCAACACCGTCGCACTCATCGCTCAGGACCTGACTAACCCCTTCTACCCGGCGCTCGCCCGCGGGCTGCAGGTGTCGGTCGCCGCGCAGGACCAGGTGGTCATGCTGTTCGACGCGGGCGCCGGCGACGCACTCACCCACGCCTTCGTGGATGACGCGATCCAGCGACGGGTCGACGGCGTCGTCATCGCGGTCAGCAACGTCGAGGACGAGCTGGTTCGCCTGCAGAAGGCAGGGATCGCCGTGGTCGCGGTCGGGTCCGGCTCGAGCGGACTGCCCATCGACTGGGTCTCGGCCGACGACCGCCTGATCGCCGCGGATGTCGTGCGGCACCTCCACGGCCGCGGTCACGCGCGCATCGCCATCCTGAGCGGGCCGCCCGCGGCGGAGCCCGGCGGTGGACGCCTCGCCGGATACCGCGCCACGATGAGCGAGCTCGGGCTCGAGCAGTCGGACCGGCTCGTCGCCGTGGGGGACTGGACCACGGATGGCGGGGCGCGGGCCATGCTCGAGCTGCTCGACCAGCCGGAGCCGCCCACCGCCGTCTTCTGCGCGAACGACCTCATGGCCATCGGCGCCATGCACACGATCCTCGCGGCGGGCGTGCGCATTCCCGAGGACATCGCGCTCGTCGGTGTGGACGACATCGACGCGTCGAGCCTGGTGCGCCCAGCGCTCACGACGGTGCGGGTGCCGGCCCAGGAGATCGGACGCGCCGCGGGGGACCTCCTCCTGCACCGCCTGGCCGATGGGGACGCATCCTCGCGGCGGCATGTGCTCGTTCAGCACACCCTCATCAGCAGAGATTCAGCCTAGGAGCCCCATTGCACGACGTACTCGATGCCCGCGATCTCGTCCCCGACGAGGCCGAGCAGCTGCTGCACAGCGGATACCCCGCCGGAGCGCTCCTCGCGTCGGCGCGGGATGCCGCCCGCAGGTCGGATTACGCGCACCTGGAGGTTATCTCCGCCGCCCTGACGATGCTCGAGCGTGACCCCGAGTGGCCCTATGACGAACCGTCTGACCCCGACGAGCTGTTGGCGATCGTGGGCACGGCGCCTGCCCTCGACCTGCGCCGCGTCGAGCTCGCGGACCGAATTCGCGGTGCGTGGCTCGGCCGGTGCGTGGCCAACACGATGGGCAAGCCCGTCGAGGGACTGACCCGCGCCGAGGTGAGGCTGTACCTGCAGGCGGTCGGCCAGTGGCCGCAGATCGGCTACGTCCCGCTCCTGCCCACGTTGCCGGAGGGCGTGAGCCACCTGCACGAGTCGGCCCCGTTCTCGTCGGCCGGCACCTTCGAGGATGTGCCCCGCGACGACGACATCGACTGGACGATCCTCGGGCTCGCCCTGCTCGAGGAGTTCGGCGACAGCCTCACCACCGAGACGATCGCCGCCGCCTGGCTCGACCGCCTGCCGTTCACGCAGACCTTCACCGCCGAGCGCGCGGTCTACCGCAACGTGATTCGCGGCATCCCGGTCGCCGATGCCGCGGGCGTGGAGAATCCGTATCGCGAGTGGATCGGCGCCCTGATCCGCGCCGACATCTTCGGCTACACGAATCCCGCCAACCCGGCCCGGGCGGCGCGCCTGGCCCTCGTCGACGCGCGATTCAGCCACCAGGCCAACGGCATCTACGGCGAGCTCTGGGCGGCGGCGCTCGTCTCCGCGGCGTTCTCGACCGACAGCGCCGAGATCGCGCTTGGCGCGGCCCTCACCGTCGTGCCGCCGCGATCGCGGCTCGCCGAGGCGTTGCGCGAGGTCACGTCGATCCGCGAGTCCGGGGTGGATGCCGCCGCGGCGCTCGACCTGCTCGAGCAGCGGGTCGGCCACTACAACTGGGTGCACACCATCCAGAACGCCGCGCACATCGCCGTCGGCCTGCTCTGGGGGCGCGACTTCACCGAGGCCGTCGCCATCACGATCTCAGCCGGCGATGACACCGACTCGGCCGCGGCGACGGTCGGCAGCGTGTACGGGGCGTTGCACGGCGCGGCATCCATTCCGGAGGGCCTGGTCGGAACGACCCACGTGCACGTGCGCAGCGCGGTGAAGGATTTCGACCGCATCACCATCGACGAACTCGCCGAGCGCACGCTCCGCCTGGTATCCGCCGAGGCGGTGGCCCGATGACCGCGCTCAAGGTGATCATCGATACCGACCCCGGCCTCGGCGAGCCCGGCAGCGACATCGACGACGGACTCGCGATCGCCCTCGCCCTGTTCTCTCCCGAGCTCGACGTGCTCGGCCTCACGGTCGTCAACGGCAACGTCGATGCCCTCACCGGGGTGGATGTCGCGCGTCGCCTCACCCGGCGACTCGGGCAGGCGGACCTGCCCGTGCTCCTCGGAGCGACCGCGCCCCTCGAGCGCGACATGGCTCCCGTGCGCGCCCTGTTCGATGCCGCGCTGCCGCCGCATGCTCGGTCGAACGGCGCCGAGCTGCTCGGGCCGACATCCGACCAGCACGCCGCCGACTTCCTCGTCGAGCAGGTTGCGGCCGCGCCGGGCGAGGTCGTGGTGATCGCCATCGGGCCGATGACCAACCTGGCCCTCGCGATCGCCAAGGATCCCACGTTCGCCTCGAACGTGCGCGAGCTCGTGCTCATGGCGGGAAGCGCCACGACCTACGCCCAGAACATCACGGTGGTGGGCGACTTCAACGCATACGTCGACCCGGAGGCCCTCGACATCGTGCTCCGCAGCGGGGCGAACATCACCATGGTGGGGCTCGACCAGACCAGTCGCGTGATGCTGACCCGCGACGACGCGAGCGCGCTTCGCGAGGGATCTGCGGCGGATGACTTCTCCCGCTGGGTCGCGGACTGCACGGATGCCTGGATCGACTACCTCGGCGTCGCGTTCCCGAACCGACCCGAGCACCGCACCGCGTGCTTCCTGCACGACCCGCTCGTCGTCGCAGCAGTGATCGACAGGAGCCTGTGCACCTGGCAGCGCGCGGACGTGCAGGCGGAGACCACGAGCGAACTCGCGCGTGGGCTTGTCGTGGCCAACCGAGGGTTGGCTCTCGAACCGATGGCGACGGCCAATGCGACCGTCGCCATCGACACCGATGTCGAGGCGTTTAGACGTCTCTTCCTGGAACGCATCGGAGCAAGGAAATAGCCGTCGGAGGGTTGCAGCCCGCCGACGATCCCATCGCACCAATTAGCAAGGAGAACATAACATGCAGGTTCACAAAGGAGTGAAGCGCTGGCTCGTGGCCGGGGCATTCACCACGGCCACGGCGCTCGCGCTCGTCGGCTGCTCGGCATCCGGCGGAGGCACGAGCTCGACGGCGCTGCCCACCAAGCTCACCGAGCCGACCAAGACGGTGACGATCACCTACGCCGGCGCCGCCTACTCGGCCGCCGACATCAAGCCGGTGATCGCGGCGTTCGAGAAGGAGCACCCGAAGATCAAGGTGCAGTACGAGGCCGATCCGTTCAACGACTTCAACAGCATCCTGAGCGCACAACTGACCGCGAAGCAGAAGAACATCGACGTGTTCGATGTCGACATGCCGCGCACCTCGGCCTACCAGGCGCGGGGCTGGCTCACTGATATCTCGTCCATCTTCCCCGACCTGAAGAGCTCGGTCGACGCGAGCTCGCTCGGTGCGGCGACCGTCGGCGGCAAGCTCGTGGCGATGCCCTACCAGTCGTCGACGAACATCATGTACTACAACAAGACCCTGCTACAGGCGGCGGGCGTGGCCCTGCCCTCGGCCGACGCGTCGAAGCGCATGACCTGGGAAGAGGTCGAGGCGGACGCAAAGAAGGCCCAGGCAGCCGGCGCCAAGTACGGCATCGTCTTCGACCAGATCGACCGCTACTACCAGCTGGAGCCGCTCACCACGAGCGCCGGCGGAGGCCCCGGTGGCACCGGAACGGGCAACCTGACCCCCGCCATCACGAATTCCGGCTGGAACAAGGCGCTCACCTGGTACGGCGGACTGTTCGCCGATGGCCTTTCGCCGCGCGGCGTCGCCGCGTCGGAGACTCCCGACCTGTTCGCCAGCGGGCAGGTCGCGTTCTACCCCGGCGGCCCGTGGTGGGCACCGCAGTTCGAGGCCAACAAGTCGCTCGACTTCGGCGTCGCGGCGTTCCCGGCGTTCGAGGGCGGCAAGGCCGCGACCCCGACCGGCGGATGGTCGCTCGGGCTGAGCCCGACATCCACCAAGAAGGATGCCGCGCTCATCTTCATGAAGTTCATGGGCATCGACAACGGCGGCTACTCGCAATACCTCACGGCGCTGAGCGTGCCGCCGTCGAACCTCGACGGAAGCAAGAAGTTCTACGAGAACGCGGCGTTCACCGACCCGCGGATGTCGGGCGTCGTCGACCTGATGAAGTACGAGTTGGCGCACACCGCCGTGCTGCGCCTGCAGACGGTCGGCTACGTGGAGTTCGAGAGCATCATCACCAAGGCGTACGACGACATCATCAATGGATCGGATGTGACCAGCACGCTGGCGAAGGCGTCATCCGACCTCAAGACGGCCTGGGCGCCGTACAAGAAGTAGTCGCACCCGCTACCCAACGAACGGTGTGCGGCGGCGGTCCTGCCGCCGCACACCACCCCACGGAGACACCACATGAGCACCATCGCCTCAGCAGGACCGAACGCACCCGGGGTGCGTCGGAGGCGCCGATCGACCTACCAGTCGCGGCGCAACACCCTCGCGGCCGTGATCTTCATCGCACCCACCGTGGTGCTGATCGTCGTGCTCAGGATCGTGCCGACAATCTCGGCGATCGGCACGTCGATGCACAGCGGGCTCCCCGGGAGCCTCACGCCGCCCGAGTTCGTCGGCGGCAAGGTCTTCGCGGATCTGTTCGCCTCGAGCTCGTTCTGGCAGACGGTGGCGCAGACGCTGGTCTTCAACCTGATCGTCAACCCGCTGCAGATCGTCATCGCCCTGGTGCTCGCGGTGCTCCTCACGCGAGGGCTGCCGGCGGCCGGACTCTGGCGCACCATCATCTTCCTGCCGGCGGCCGTGCCGATGGCCGGGTCCGCCATCATCTGGGGGATCGCCCTGCGACCCGACGGCCCGGTCAACGGCGTGATCACTGCGCTCGGGCTGCCCGCACAACCGTTCCTCACCAGTCCGAACCAGGTGGTCGGCAGCATCATCCTCATCGTCAGCTGGATCGGAATCGGGTACTGGATGATGTTCCTCATCGCCGGCCTGAACGACATCCCGGACGTCTACTACGAGGCCTCGCGCATCGACGGGGCGGGGGCGCTGCGCACCTTCTTCTCGATCACGCTGCCGCTGCTGCGGAGGCCGCTGCTGTTCGTGCTCGTGGCCGACACCGTCTCCAACTTTGTGCTCTTCGCGCCGGTGCAGATCCTCACCAAGGGCGGCCCGCAGAACCAGTCGAACTTCCTGATGTACGACATCTTCGACCACTCCTACAACCTGTCGAACCCGTACACGGCGTCGGCCGAGCTCATCGTGCTGCTCGTGATCATGATCGTCATAGTCGCGGTGCAGTTCCGCCTCCTCGGTTCGGGGGACGACGAATGACCAGGAGAAGCCCCGTCGGGCGTGTGGTGCTCACGGCCCTCGCCGTGATCGTCTCGCTGCTGTTCCTGCTGCCGGTGCTGTGGCTGCTGGCCAGCACCTTCCGATCGTCGACCGAGACGTTCGCGAGCAGCTCGCCCCTCAGCTGGTCGGTGCTCTGGCCCAAGGACTGGACGCTCGCGAACATCGAGTCGGCCGTGGGCAGCGGGTTCCTGCTCAACCTGGGCAACAGCATCCTCGTCGCGGCGATCACCGTCGTGGTCGGCCTGGCGATCAGCGCCGGCGCGGCGTTCGCCCTCGCCGTGATCCCGTTCCGCGGCCGCACCGCGACCTTCGCGGTGGTGGTGCTCAGCTTCCTCGTGCCGTTCGAGGCCATCGCCATCCCGCTCTCGCAGACCTTCGGCGACTGGGGGATCTCGAACTCGCTGTTCGCGCTGATCCTCCCGGGCCTCGGCAATGGGCTCGCGGTGTTCACCCTGCGGCAGTTCTTCCTCGGAGTGCCGAAGTCGCTCTCCGAGGCGGCGAACCTCGACGGCGCCGGCTGGGGGAGGGTGTTCTGGTCGGTCTACCTGCCTCTGTCGCGACCGGCCCTGATCGGCGCCGGGCTCATCCTGTTCCTGTTCCAGTGGCAGGCGTACCTATGGCCGGTGCTCGTGATCTCGAATCAGCAGCTGGACCTCGCGCCGGTCGCCATCGCGAAGTCGTTCGGGGCGTTCACCAGCAACTACGGACAGGTGTTCGCCGAGACGGCGGTGCTCGCCATCATCCCGGCGATCGTGCTCCTCGCCCTGCAACGGTTCTTCGTGACCTCGATCTCGAGCACCGGAAGCAAAGAGTGACGAGCGCTCGCTGAGCCGATCGCGCTCAGGACGCGCGCCGGCTCGCCGCCTCGACGGCGCTGACCGCCGCCTCGACGCCGTCGCTCCACGGGCCGCCGTGGCCGGGCAGCACCCATTTCGCGCCGGTGGGGAGGATGGCGCGGAGGGAGGCGAGCGCCTGGTGCGGCTCGTCCGTGAAGGGTGCGGGTCCAGGGCCTTTTACGCCCGTGAGCACGTCGCGCGTGGTGAGCGCGTCGCCCACGAACACCGCGTCGGCGACGGGGACGTAGACGGCGATGCTGCCCTCGGAGTGTCCCGGCATCCCGATGATCCGGGGTGCGCCGGGCAGGTCGAGCACGTCGCCGTCATGGATCTCGACCACCTCGGTGAGCCAGGTGGTGCGCAGGCCGCCCTTGCGCACGGTGTAGGCCAGGAATCCCAGCAGCGGCCCGAGCTTCATCGTCTGCTTCGCGTTGGCCGGCTTCGGGCCGCCCTTCGCGCGGGCGGCATCGGCGGCGTGCACGAAGACGGGCACGCCGTACTCGCGCCGCAGTCGCTCCGCGAAACCGATGTGATCGGAGTCGCCGTGGGTCAGGATGACGCCCCTGACGTCGGCCGGAGTGCGCCCCAGGGACGCGAGCTCGGAGACCAGGTCGCGCCAGTGGCCGGCGAGCCCGGCGTCGATGACCGTCACACCCTCGGGGGTGACGACGAGGTAGGCCGCGACGATGTCGTTGCCGATGCGGTGAAGGGATGCGTTGAGTTCCATGATGGCTATGTTACGTAGCCATCATGGCTACGGTCAATAGCTATACTGGATTCATGCCGACCCCAGACAGAACCTCCCTCGACGCGATAGTAGGAGCGGCGCGCGACATCCTCGAAGAGGACGGATTGGCGGCCCTGACCATGCAGTCGGTCGCGGTGCGCGTGGGCGTTCGCGCGCCCTCCCTCTACAAGCGGGTGCACGGCCGGGCCGAGCTGCTCCAGCTCGTCGCGGAGGCGACGCTGACCGAGCTGGCCGAGCGACTGGATGCCGCGGGCACGGGCCTCGAGCTCGCCGACTCGTTCCGTGCCTTCGGCCACGAGCGCCCCGCGGCGTTCCAGCTGGTGATGGCGCCGGGGGCGGGCATCCCCGTGGCGCGCCTGGAGTTCGGCGCGAGCGCGAGCGCTGCCATCCTGCGGCTCGCCGAACACCTCGCCGGGCCGGACCACGCCCTGGAGGCGGCCCGCACCCTGACGGCGTGGGCCGTCGGCTTCATCGGCATGGAGCTGAACGGAGGCTTCAACCTCGGGGGCGATGTCGACGACGCCTGGAGGTTCGGGGTGACCCGCATCCTCGCGGCGATCACCGCATAACAGCTATATTCCGCAACTGGAATGTAGCAACGGCCGTGCCGTGCGACCCTGCGATTCCGCCGCACGTGCAGTTGCCGGTTAGCCGTGCGGCAATATGATCACGACGTACCGGCGTCGAGACATCCTCCTCGTGCCGGTGCCGACGGGAGCACGCATGAGCGACAAGACGGAGGGCGGTCGCGCCCTCTCGATTCGCGATGTCGCGCGCCTCGCCGGGGTGTCGCGGCAGACCGTCTCGCGCGTGCTCAACCGCCAGCCGAACATCAAACCGTCGACCGAGGCGCACGTGCGCAAGGTGATCGAGGATCTCGCGTGGCGACCCAACAGCGCGGCCCGCGCCCTGGCATCCTCGCGCTCCCGCACCATCGGGCTGCTGGTCTCGGCGCGCTCCCACTACGGCCCGTTCAGCGCCGCCGGCGCGGTCGACGAGGCCGCCCGTGAGCGCGGCTACACGATCACGTCGGCCACCCTCGAGGGCGGCGACGACGAGAGCCTGGCGATCGCGCTCGACGCGTTCGTGGCGCAGGGCGTCGACGGCGTGGTGATGATCGCGCCGCAGCAGCGGGCGCACGAGGCGCTGCAGCGCGTGGCGATCGGGCTCCCGTTCCTCACGCTGCAGTGGCGCGACGGGCCGAACGACAGGGTCGCCGCGTTCGACCAGGAGGCCGGCGCGCGCGCCGCCACCCGGCACCTCATCGACCTCGGGCACAGCCGCATCGTGCACATCGCCGGCCCCCAGGACTGGAACGAGGCCGAGGAGCGCATGCGCGGGTTCCTGGCCGAGATGTCGGATGCCGACATGCCCACCGTCGCCCCCGTGCTCGGCGACTGGACCGCCGACACGGCCTACGAGCTGGGGCTCAAACTGCTGGCCCATCGCGAGTTCACGGCGGTGTTCGCCTCCAATGACCAGATGGCGCTCGGCCTGATCCACGCGGCCAACGACCTGGGCCTCTCGGTTCCCGGCGACCTCAGCGTGGTCGGCTTCGACGACATCCCCGAGGCCAAGCATTTCGCACCGCCGCTCACGACGGTGCGGCAGGATTTCGCGCTGCTGGGCAGGCGGGCCATCGACATCCTGATCGCCGACATCGAGGGCACCGAGGCGCCGGATGTCGACGCCTTCGCCACCCCCGAACTGATCGCGCGGGCCAGCACCGCGCCGCCGGCCGCGTCGTAACCCGAGGCGGATTCCGCGCCCGGTGCTTGACGGGACCGGTCACATGCAATACCGTCGGACACGTTCTGGGACCGGTCACAATTTTCGGGCACCAGCACTGTGGGCGACGAAGGAGTCGAAATGGCGCGACCGGGCACTTCCCCGTTCAGCCACCTCAGCGACCCGTCGGATGCCGTACACGTGCTCCGGAAGGCCGTTCCGAGCTCCGCGATATCCCTGCGCACGAGGCGCAGGAATCGCTCGATCGCTCGAAAGGAATCACAGTGAAGTTCAAGAGAATCGCCGTCGTGGCCCTCGCAGTCGGAGTGGCGTTCAGCCTCGCCGCGTGCGCCGGCGGACGGGGTGCGAGCACTGGCTCGACATCCGGAAGCAATAAGGGCGCCCTCGTCGGCGTCGCCATGCCGACGAAGGTGTCGGCCCGCTGGATCGCCGACGGCAACGCGGTCAAGGCAGACCTCGAGAAGGCCGGCTACAAGGTCGACCTCGA
>JAODAU010000207.1 GCA_025463615.1 Microbacteriaceae bacterium
GCGTTCGAGGTCGTCGACGCGCTCGGCGAGGCGCCCGACTTCCACCTGCTGCCGGTCGGCAACGCCGGCAACTACACGGCCTACCATCGCGGCTACACCGAGTACCTCACCGACGGGCTCAGCACCAAGCTGCCGCGCATGTTCGGCTTCCAGGCCGCGGGCAGCGCCCCCATCGTGCTCGGCCACGTGGTCAAGGATCCCGACACCATCGCCAGCGCGATCCGCATCGGCAACCCGGCGTCGTGGGAGCTCGCCCTCGCCGCCCGCGAGGCGAGCGACGGCTACTTCGGCGCGATCAGCGACGCGCTGATCCTCGAGGCGCACCACATCCTCTCGGCCGAGGTCGGCATCTTCGTCGAGCCCGCCTCCGCCATCAGCGTGGCCGGCCTGCTCGAGCGCAGCGAGGCCGGCGTGATCCCGCGCGGCGCCACGGTCGTGCTCACGGTCACCGGCCACGGCCTCAAGGACCCGCAGTGGGCTCTGCGACGGGCGGACGGCACGGATGTCGCCCCCACCGTCGTCGCGAACGACACGGCCGAGGTCGCCAGCGTGCTCGGCCTCGCAAAAGTCGCCGGATGAGCGCAGGCGTTCCCGTCGGGCGCAGCGTCACCGTCCGTGTGCCCGCGACGACGGCGAACCTCGGCCCGGGGTTCGACACGCTCGGCCTCGCCCTCTCGCTGTACGACGAGCTCGAGGTCACCGCGCGCGCGGAGCCGGGAGCTACCGTCGAGGTCATCGGCGTCGGCGCGGGCGAGGTGCCCACGGACGCCACGAACCTCGTGGTGCGCGCGATCGCCTTCACGTTCGACCGCTACGGCCAGGAGCTGCCCGGCCTCGACCTCGTAGCGCGCAACGCGATCCCGCACGGGCGGGGGCTCGGGTCATCCGGCGCCGCCATCGTCTCGGGCATCATGGCGGCCAAGGGGCTGCTGGAGGGCATCGTCGAGCTCGACTCGAACGCCCTGCTCTCGCTCGCGACCGAGCTCGAGGGCCACCCGGACAACGTGGCGCCCGCCCTCTTCGGCGGCCTCACCATCGCCTGGACCACGGATGCCGGCCCCCAGCACAAGAAGCTGATCGTGCACCGCGGCGTCTCCCCGCTCATCGCGGTGCCGGAGAGCACGATGTCCACCGAGCTCGCGCGGAGCCTCCGCCCCGCCTCCGTGCCGCACGAGGACGCGATCTTCAACGTGTCCCGGTCGGCGCTGCTGATCGCCGCGCTCATCCAGAGCCCGGAGCTGCTGCTCGCCGCCACCGAGGACAAGCTGCACCAGAGCTACCGTGCCGCGGCGATGCCCGAGACGGAGTCGCTGATCCGCGAACTGCGCTCCCAGGGACTGCCCGCCGTGGTCTCCGGGGCCGGCCCCTCCATCCTCGTGCTCTGCAGCGACCCGGCCCAGCGGCTGGTCGCCGCGGGGGTCGTCGCGGCCCACCACGGCGCGCCCTGGCAGTCCCTCCTACTGGCCGTCGACTTCAAAGGTGCTACAGTGACACTGCATCCGGTAGACAACTCGGCTGGGCCACTCGCCTGATCGAAGCCCCGGGTTGCACCATCACCCAGCATTCGCTCGAAACTTTTCCTCACTATGTGAGCCGAAGCTTTCCACTCACCAGACCCGCTGAAAAGCGTCGAGCACAACCTCTCCCGCAATGACTCCACACGCCGTGACGGCGCGCTGCTTGCGAGGGGAAAGGAACCTTCTTAGTGACTGACCTCACAGTCCGCACCCCAGGGTCGGGCTCGAGTGCCGACCTTGCCAAGCTCCGTCTGCCTGAACTCCAGGCGATCGCGGCACAGCTCGGCATCAGCGGCATATCCCAACTTCGTAAAGGAGCACTCGTGGACGCAATCTCCGAGATCCAGGACAACAACGGCGACAGCGCTGTCGACACGGCGCCGGAGACCACGGCGCCGGAGACCTCCGAGGCGGTGAGCGAAGACGTCGTCGTCGCAGCCCCCAAGGCCAAGCGCGCCTCGCGCCGGGCCTCCACCTCGGTCGTGGATGCCGGCGCCGCCGACATCGTGATCGAGGCGAGCGAGACCGCGCCGCGGTCGGCCGCACGCCACACCAACCGTGCCGACGCGGGCATCGACCTCATCCCCGGCCAGGAGGCCGAGCGCGAGGCGATCGCCGACGGCGGCTCGCCCACCGACCGCATCCCCGGCCAGGAGGCGGAGCGCGTCGCGCTCGCCGACGCCGACAACGACGGCGACAAGCCCGTCTCCGGTCGTCGCGGCGAGACCGGCATCGACCGCATCCCCGGCCAGGAGGCCGCCAGGGCGTCCGCCGCGGACGGCGGCGCCCCCGGCGACCGTCTCGCCGGCCAGGAGGCCGAGCGCGAGGCCCTCGCCGACGACGGCGAGCAGTCGGGCGACCAGCCGCAGCAGTCGCGCAACTCGCGCAACCGCAACCGCAACCGCAACCAGAACGCCGACCGCCAGCAGGGCGACCAGGGCGAGCAGGCCCAGAACAACCAGGGCGGCGGCCAGCAGAACAACGGCCAGGCCCAGCAGAACGGCCAGAACAACGGCCGCAACCAGAACCGCCAGAACAACCAGAACAACCAGGGCGGCAACCAGCAGAACCAGCGCGGCCAGAACCAGCAGCAGCAACAGCAGCAGGGGCTGGATGACGACGGCGAGCGTTCGGGTCGCAACCGCTACCGCGACCGCAAGCGCCGCGGGCCGGGCAACAACGACGACTTCGAGCCCGAGATCACCGAGGATGACGTGCTCATCCCGGTCGCCGGCATCCTCGACGTGCTCGACAACTACGCCTTCGTGCGCACCTCGGGCTACCTCCCGGGCAACAACGACGTCTACGTCTCCCTCGGCCAGGTCAAGAAGTACAACCTGCGCAAGGGCGACGCCGTGGTCGGCGCCATCCGCCAGCCGCGCGAGAACGACAACTCGGGTCGCCAGAAGTACAACGCGATCGTCAAGATCGACTCGATCAACGGCCTGCCCGTCGAGCAGGCGGCCGACCGCGTCGAGTTCGGCAAGCTGACCCCGCTCTACCCCTCGGAGCGCCTGCGGCTCGAGACCGAGTCGGGCAAGCTCACGACCCACATCATCGACCTCGTGTCGCCGATCGGCAAGGGCCAGCGCGGCCTCATCGTCTCGCCGCCCAAGGCCGGCAAGACGCTCGTGCTGCAGGCCATCGCCAATGCGATCGCCAAGAACAACCCCGAGGTTCACCTCATGGTCGTTCTCGTCGACGAGCGCCCCGAAGAGGTCACCGACATGCAGCGCACGGTGAAGGGCGAGGTCATCGCCTCCACCTTCGACCG
>JAODAU010000297.1 GCA_025463615.1 Microbacteriaceae bacterium
AGCTCGAGGATGCCGGCGTGGCCGGCCTCCACATCGAGGACCAGGTCAACCCCAAGCGCTGCGGTCACCTCGACGGCAAGGCCGTCGTCGACACCGACACCGCGCTCAAGCGCATCCGCGCGGCGGTGCAGGCGCGGCGCGACCCCAATCTGCTGATCATGGCGCGCACCGACATCCGCGCGGTCGACGGGCTGCAGTCCGCGGTGGACCGGGCGAAGCAGCTGGTCGACGCGGGTGCCGACGCGATCTTCCCGGAGGCGATGGCCGACCTGGGCGAGTTCGAGGCGATCCGCAAGGCCGTGGACGTGCCGATCCTGGCCAACATGACCGAGTTCGGCAAGAGCGACCTATTCACGACGACCCAGCTCGAGGGCGTGGGCGTGAACATCGTGATCTACCCGGTCTCGCTTCTGCGCATCGCGATGGGCGCCGCCGAGCGCGGCCTCGACACCCTCGTGGCTGAGGGGACGCTTGCCCCCGAGGTCCCGGCGATGCAGACTCGTGCTCGGCTGTACGAACTGCTCGACTACGAGGCCTACAACACCTTCGACACGTCCGTCTTCAACTTCCAGCTGTAAGAAACCGGTCCCTGAGGTTCTCGAAGGGACCACCCGCGACGGGGCCCCTTCGAGTGCCTCAGGGACCAACTAAGGAGCGCACCATGACCGACCCGGACATCCGCAAGGGCCTCGCCGGCGTCGTCGTCGACACGACGTCGATCTCGAAGGTCAACCCCGAGACCAACTCGCTGCTCTACCGCGGCTACCCCGTGCAGGAGCTGGCCGCGAACTGCAGCTTCGAGGAGGTGGCCTACCTGCTCTGGAACGGCGAGCTGCCCGACCCCACCCAGCTGGTGGAGTTCGAGCGGGCGGAGCGTTCGCAGCGCGCGCTCGACCCGCGGGTGCGAACGGTGATCGACGACCTGCCGCTCACCGCCCACCCGATGGATGTCGTGCGCACGGCCGTGAGCGTCATCGGCGCCAGCGACCCGACCACGGCCGACTCGTCGCGCGAATCCAACCTCGCCAAGTCGATCGCGCTGCTTGCCCAGCTGCCCACGATCGTGGCGTACGACCAGCGTCGCCGCCGCGACCAGGAGCCGGTCGACCCGCGCGACGACCTGTCGTATTCGGCCAACTTCCTCTGGATGACGTTCGGCGAGGTGCCCGACCAGGTGGTGGTCGACGCGTTCGACGTGTCGATGATCCTGTACGCCGAGCACTCGTTCAACGCGAGCACGTTCACGGCTCGCGTGATCACCTCCACGCTCGCGGACCTCTACTCCGCGGTCGTCGGTGCGATCGGCGCCCTCAAGGGCCCGCTGCACGGCGGCGCGAACGAGGCGGTCCTGCACATCTTCGACGAGATCGGCGACGCGGATGCCGCGGAGGCCTGGCTCGACACCGCCCTGGCCGAGAAGCGCAAGATCATGGGCTTCGGCCACCGCGTCTACAAGAACGGCGACTCGCGCGTTCCCACCATGAAGGCCTCGCTCGACACCCTCGTCGAGTACTACGACCGACCCGACCTGCTCGCGCTCTACGACGCGCTCGAGAAGGCGATGACCGAGCGCAAGAACATCCTGCCCAACCTCGACTACCCGAGCGGCCCGGCGTACCACCTCATCGGTTTCGACACCGACATGTTCACGCCGCTGTTCGTGGCGGCGCGCATCACGGGCTGGACCGCGCACATCATGGAGCAGCTGGAGGCGAACGCGCTCATCCGGCCGCTGAGCCTGTACGTGGGGCCGGACGAGCGGCACGTGCCCGAGCGGGGCTGAGCTCCTAAGCGGTGACGCCCGGGACGATCAACGCCGCCCGGGCCTGGGTGGGTTCGATGAGCCGGGAATTGGCGCCGTCTACCGTGGTGGCCCAGGTGGCGGCATCCGCCGGCGAACGGCCGTGGCGAACGTGGCGGTCGACCAGCCGCGCAAACCTCACGTCTTCGGGCGTCTCGACGAACCACGCCTCGGCGACGAGACCGCGGATGCCGCGCCACGGCTCATCGTCGACCAGGAGGTAATTGCCCTCGACCACCACTATTCGCGCGGAGGGCGGGATCGCGATCGCGCCGGCGACGGGCTCGTCGACCGTGCGTTCGAACGCCGGCGCGTACACGGTGTGGCCGGTCTCGTTCGCGACGCGACGCAGCAGCGCCACGAAGCCGTGTGCGTCGAATGTGTCGATCGCGCCCTTGCGGTCGTGGCGGCCGAGGGCGTCGAGGGTGGCGTTCGCGAGGTGGAAGCCGTCCATGGGGAGGTAGGCCGCGAAACCCGGTTCGCGTGCGGCGTCGATCGCGGCGACGACGCGGCGCGCGAGCGTGGTCTTGCCTGAACCCGGGCTGCCGGCGATCGCGACGAGCACCCGCGGCCGGTCCCCGAGCAGGGCGATGGCGCGCGCGGCGAGGTCGTCGGGGGTCACCCGGTCATTGTGTCACCCCGGTCGCTGAGGCTCTCGAAGCGGCCGTTGACAATGGCCCCTTCGAGTGCCTCAGGGACCGGTCACCGCGGAAAGAGCAGAAGGTCGGGGAGCGACGTCGCGAAGTAGTCGACCGGCGCTCCCGGCTCGGGCGCCGGCGCGGGCGGGTTCGCCGCCGCGTGCGCGCGTGCCTCGGATGCCTCGGCCGCACGCCCCAGCGCGTCGAGCGCGTTCGCGCGCGCCAGGTCGATGTGCGCCACGGAGTCGAGCGGATGCCGCGCCTCCCCCAGCGTCACCGGCGGGTCGAGCGCCGCCAGCGCGAATGACAGCGAGTCCTCGGCATCCCCGTTCGCCAGGCGCTCGCCCGCCAGCGCGAGGCAGGCGCGATCCCAGGTGCCGAGCGCGCGGCCCTCGCCGCCCTCCCACGGCGCGAATGAGCGGCACATGAGCAGCGCGTGCGCCTCCGCCGCGCGGCCGGTCGACACCAGCAGGTCGAGGTACTCGACGACCAGGTCGTCGCGCTGGTCGACCACCTCCATGCGTCGTTCGAGCCGCTCGAGCCGTTCGCCGTCGCTCGCGCCGAGCCGGGCGAGCAGCTGGTCAGACTCGTACCAGAGGCGCGCGTCGTCGGGCCGGACCGCCAGCGCCTCGCCGTAGAGTGCAAACGCCCGCGCGCGGTCGCCGCCCGTGTCCACGAGCGCGACCGCCGCGTTGCGGAAGGTCACCGCATCGCGCCGGCCCAGGTCGATCGCGGCGAGCCACAGCTCGAGCGCCTCGCTCGCGCGACCGCGGTCGTGGAGCAGCGTCGCGAGCAGGGTGAGCGCGGTGTCGTCGGCCGGGTCGGCTGCGATCGCGGCGCGCAGCGCGTCGTGGTCGTCAGCGCCGGCGGGGAAGCACCACGCGGTGTCCGACTCGCGGGCCAGTCGGCGCTGCTCGGCGGCGGCCTCGCCGTGCAGGAGCGCCGCCTTCGCGTAGTGCAGCACGGGGCGCGCCTCGACGTAGCCGGTGCGCGGGCTGGCGAGCGCGGCATCCAGCACGCCCAGCGCAGCGGCCGTCTCGCCCGCGGCGGCGAGGTCGCGGGCCACGTCGAGCAGGGTGCGCTGGTCGGTCGTGCCGAGCCGGCCGTCGAGGGCCCGCGCCGCCTGGTCGAGCGGGTCGACGGCGAGGTGCGCGGCCAGCAGCGAGCCGGCCTCGGCACCCCGTCCGACCCGTCGGAGCAGGATGACCTCCAGCACGACCGCCCGCGAGTCGCCCGGGTTCGCCCGGCGCGCCTGGGTCGCGCGGTCGAGCGCCTCCGCGAGGTCACCGCGGCGGGCGAGGATGCGCGCCATCTCCACCGAGGCGGGCGCCAGCATCCGCCCGTCCCAGCCCGCCTTCCCGAAGGCGTCGAGCGCGTCGTCGGGCCGGCCGGTGCGGGCGAGCACGAGCCCGAGCAGGTAGTGCGCGGAGCCGTCGGCGGGGGTGCCGTTGAGCATCGTCGAGCGCGCGAGGGACACGCGCACCAGCCGCTCGGCGAGCGCGTAGTCGAGGCGTCGGAAGGCGCTCTCGGCCAGCGCGAGGGCGCTGCGCGAGTCGCCCGGGTCGCGGCGCAGCGCCTCCTCCCAGTACGGCTCGGGCGCCCGCGTCGCGTGCCGGTACTGCGCGAGGTGCACCCCGGTGAGGAAGAGCTCTTCGACCGAAGCGATGTCCGGTGGCAGCAATGGCGCCGACGCCGGACTGATCGGCGTCACCACGCCGTCCGGCGCCGGCGGGGTCCAGCGCAACAGCTCCCCGTCGCCGTCCCGGACGACCAGCGTGACACCGGCAGACCCATCGAAGAGGACCTGCTCGACCAGCGGTGTCCCGGGTGACAGGTCCACCAGGACCGACCAGAGCTCCGTTCCGGCCGGGTCTTCCAGGAGGACCGTCAGCGCGCTCCGTACCCGAGTGACCGCGACCCCGATGTGCACCACTTCGGCGACGCGCAGGCTGACGGCCACCTCTGTGGTCGCCTGCTGTACCGGCCCGATCTCCTGTATCGGGTACCAGTACTGCCTGAACGTCTTGGTCTCACCCGGCGCGAGGAAGGAGAAGTCAGGTTGGTTGTCGGTGTAGACGCCGGCCATCAGCTCGACGTACGGGCCGTCGTCATCGGTCAGGTTGCGGTCCCATGCCCAGCCGAACCGCTCGTTGCCCCATGTCCACTGCTTCTTGCCCG
>JAODAU010000315.1 GCA_025463615.1 Microbacteriaceae bacterium
TGCTCGAGCTGCTGCGCGAGCTGGTGGATGACAGCGGCCTCAGCGTGCTGCTCGTGACCCACGACCTCGGCGTGATGAGCGCCGTCGCCGACGAGGTGACGGTCATGCGCGCGGGCGTCGTGGTCGAGTCCGCGCCGCGGCAGCAGCTGTTCACGGCGCCGCAGCACGAGTACACGAAGGCGCTGCTCGCGGCGCTGCCCGGCTCCTCCCTGGAGGAGACCCCGTGAGCGCCCCGGTGCTGGTGGCTAACGAGGTCGTGGTCGAGTACCGCGGGCGGCCGCCGCTGCGCGCCGTCGACGGGGTGTCGCTCACGATCGCCGCGGGCGAGGTCGTCGCGCTGGTCGGCGAGAGCGGCTGCGGCAAGTCGAGCCTGGCGCGGGCCGTCGTCGGAATCGAGAAGCGGGCATCCGGATCGGTGCAGCTCCAGGGCGCCGAGGTTCCCGTGCTCGGCCTGCGCCGCCGCCCGCTGGCGCTGACGGGCATGCAGATGGTGTTCCAGGATCCGAACTCGTCGCTGAACCCGCGCCGCCGGGTCGGCGACCAGATCGCGGACGGCTGGCGGGCATCCGTCGCCCGCGGCCAGGCCGGGTCGGATGCCGCGGGCTGGCTCGAGCGCGTGGGCCTCGACCCAGCCATGGTCAACAGCTACCCGCACGAGTTCTCCGGCGGCCAGAAGCAGCGCATCGCCATCGCCCGGGCCCTGGCCGCGCGGCCGAGCATGCTCGTGGCCGACGAGCCGATCTCGGCGCTCGACGCCTCCACGCAGACCGCGGTGGCGGGCCTGATGCGCTCGCTGAGCCTCGACGCAGGCGCCGGCATGCTGTTCATCTCGCACGACCTCTCAGTGGTGCGGCGCATCGCCGACCGCACGCTGGTGATGTACCGCGGACGCATCGTGGAGTCCGGGCACACCGAGACGATCTGGAACGACCCGATCCACCCGTACACGAAGGCGCTGCTCGGCGCGATCCCGGTGCCGGATGGCGCAGGCAGGGTGCCGCTGGCCCCGCTGGAGGCCGATCGGCTCACTTGGACCCGGGTGATCCCCGAGGCCCTGGACAGGACCGAATCGTGACCGACGCGCACCCGACCGCCCACCCCGCCACGGCGGCGCGCTGGGCCATGCCCCGCGCGGTCAACCGCTCGCCGCTGCCCGGCAACGGCCCGTTCATGCTGGCAGGCTGGGGCGACATGCCGCCCGTGCTCGCGGACGACAACCCGGTGGTCGCCTACACGGTCGAGCGGCGCGCTCGGCTGGCCCAGGCGCTCCCGGCCGAGCTGCTCCTGATCCCGTGCGGCGAGCCGCGGGTGCGCTCCAACGACACCGATTACGCCTACCGGCCGGGCACCGACCATGTCTGGCTGACGGGCAACACGGGGGCGTCATCCGTGCTGATGATCGACACCAGCGGGGGCGTCGCGGGGTCGATCCTGTACCTGCACGCGCCGTCCGGGCGGGCGACCGACGAGTTCTGGGCCAACGACGCGCAGGGCGACCTGTGGGTCGGGCCGCGGCCGTCGCTGCGCGAGACGCAGGATGCGCTGGGCATCGAATGCAGGCCCCTCACCGAGCTCGCGGCGGACTTCACCCGCGCGGCGGCCCGCGCCCGCGTCATCCGCGTGCTCCCCACCCTCGACGAGACGGTCGACGCCCTGGTGCGCACGGTCTGCGGCCCCGACCTCGCCCCGCACCTCGTGCTCAAGGCCACGCTCGACGAGCTGCGGCTCATCAAGTCGGACTGGGAGATCGGCCAGCTGCAGCAGGCGGTCAACGGCACGGTGCTCGGCTTCGAGGACTGCGCCCGGGAGTGGGATGCCGCCCGCGCCAGCACCCGCGGCGAGCGCTACCTCGAGGGCACCTTCAACCGACGTGCCCGCGTCGAGGGCGAGGGACCGGCCTACGGCAGCATCGTCGGCGGCGGCAGTCACGCGACCACCCTGCACTGGACCGCCAACAGCGGCCGGCTGCGCGACGGCGACCTCGTGCTCATGGACATGGGCATGGAGCTGGCCTCTCTCTACTCGGCCGACGTCACGCGCACGCTGCCGGTGACCGGCACCTTCACGCCGCTGCAGCGCGACGTCTACTCGGTGGTGCTGCATGCGCAGCAGGCCGGCATCGACACCCTGCGCGCCGGCGTGCGGTTCCAGGACTACCAGGATGCCTGCGCCCGCTCCCTGAGCGAGGGCCTGATCGACCTCGGCGTGCTCACCTGCTCGCTCGAGGAGGCGCTGGACCCGGCATCCCTCTACCAGCGGCGCTGGAGCCTCTCGCGCTCCGGGCACATGCTCGGCATGGATGTGCACGACTGCAACCACGCGCCGCAGGGCACGTACCTCACCGGCACGCTCTCGGCCGGCAACGTGCTCACGGTCGAGCCGGGACTGTACTTCCAGCGGAACGACCTCAGCGTTCCCGAGGAGCTGCGGGGCATCGGCATCCGCATCGAGGATGACATCGTGGTCACCGAGACCTCGTCGATCAACCTCTCCGCGGCGCTCCCGCGCGAGCCCGACGCCGTCGAGGCGTGGATGGCGGAGCTCGCCAGCTAGACCCGAACCCGCGATGTCACAATCCGCGGGGCTGCGCCGTCTTACCTGGTGAGACGGGAGACAGACCATGGTGAATCGCGGCCGACGCCGTTCGTTGACCGACAGGGCGGCGGGGTACCTCGCCACGGAGACCGAGACGGGGAGGGGCGTCGCCGGCATCCTCGCGGAGCTGCGGCGGCGCAGGGCGCCGAGCCACTGGTCCAACCTGTTCGGCGTGGTCACCATCGCGTGCATCGTCGTGCTGTTCGTGACCGGGCTGTTCCTGATGTTCTTCTACTCGGCATCCAGCGAGCCGGTCGTCTACCGCGGCAGCTACACGCCGCTCGACGGCGTGACGATGTCGAAGGCGCTGCGCTCGATCCTCGGCATCTCCTTCGACGTTCGCGGCGGGCTGCTCGTGCGGCAGCTGCACCACTGGGCGGCGCTGATGCTGCCGGCCTCGCTCATCCTGCAGCTGATGTCGGCGTACTTCACCGGGGCGTTCCGGCGGCCGCGGCGGCTGGGCTGGG
Organism: Microbacteriaceae bacterium; assembly: GCA_025463615.1. The sequence goes on from JAODAU010000315.1 coordinate 3,063, forward strand.
TGCTGCTGTTCGGCATTCTGATCGTCGCGCTCGTCGGCGGCTGGAGCGGGTACGCCCTGCCCGACGACATGCTCGCGGGCACCGGACTCCGGATCGTCGACGGGATCGTGCTCGGCATCCCGGTCGTGGGCACCTGGCTCTCGGCGCTGCTGTTCGGCGGCGAGTTCCCGGGGCAGATCATCGAGCACCTCTACCCGATCCACGTGATCGTGGTGCCGGTGATCCTGCTCGCGCTGGTGGTGCTGAAGGTGCGCGCCGCGTATCGCGTGGGGCCGGCGCAGTTCCCGGCGCCGGGGCGCACGGAGGGCAACGTGGTCGGCATCCCGATCCTGCCGAACGCCGCGGCGCGGGCCGGCGGACTCCTGCTCATCGTGATGGGGCTGCTCACGGTGCTCGCCGCGACGGTCACCATCGCGCCGGTGTGGCTCTACGGGCCGTCGTCGCCGGGCGACGCCTCGGCGGGCAGCCAGCCGGACTGGTACACCGGGTTCCTCGACGGTGCCCTGCGCCTGGTGCCGCGCGGCTGGGAGTTCGAGTGGCTCGGCCACACCTGGACGCTCGCCGTGCTCGTTCCGCTCGGCGTGGTCACGGCGTTCCTGCTCACGGTGCTGGTCTACCCCTTCGTGGAGGAGTGGATCACGGGTGACCACAGCGATCACAACCTGCTCGACAGGCCGCGCAACACCCCCACCCGCACCGGCCTCGGCGTGGGCGGGCTGATCTTCTTCTTCGGGCTGTGGGGAACCGGCAGCACGGACCTCGTGGCCACGCACTTCCGGCTGGGCCTCGAGACGGTCGTGCTGTTCTACCAGCTGCTCGTGGTGGTCGGCCCGATCGTGGCGTTCATCGTCACGCGGCGGGTCTGCCTGGCGCTGCAGCGCAGGGATCGCGAGCTGCTGGTCCACGGTGTCGAGACGGGGCGGATCGTGCGACTGCCGGGCGGCGAGTACCTCGAGGTGCACCGCCCCGTCGACGCCTACGAGCGCTGGCGGCTCACCAACACGAGCGACTACCGGCCGGTCGACATCCACCCGGATGAGCGTGGCCGGCTGACCGTCGGGACGCGCGTGCGCGGGGCGCTCTCGCGGTTCTTCTTCGAGGACAGGATCGCGGCACCGGGCGCGATCGCCCTGCCCGCGCCGGACGAGGCGGAGGCGCGGCCCCTGGTTTCCGCGTAGGGAAGCGCGGCCTCCGGCTTGCTAATGCGTATGACCTGTGACTAAGGTAATGCGTATTAGCACCGAGCCCCACCCCGAAAGGACCCAGCGATGTCGCTGACCCGCTCCCCGCGCATAACGCAGCGCCAGATCGCGGAGCTCGCCGGTGTGAGCCAGGCGACGGTCTCGCTGGTGCTCAACGGCAACGGCGCGCGCATCCCCGAGGAGACGCGGCAGCGCGTGCTCGAGGTGATCCGCGAGACCACCTACGTCGCCGATCCGGCGGCCCGAAGCCTCGCGGGAATCGGCAACAACCTCGTCGGCATCTTCACCTACGAGCACGCCTTCCCGAGCGAGACCGCCGACTTCTACACCCCGCTCCTCACCGGAATCGAGAGCGAGGCCGAGTCGCTCGGGCTCGACCTGCTCATGTTCACCAGCGCCCCGCTCGTCAACGGGCGCCGCCAGATCTTCCACGAGAACAGCAGGCTGCGCTTGGCCGACGGATGCCTCCTCCTCGGCCGCGAGATGGACGCCGACGAGCTGGATCGCCTGCGCGAGAGCGGCTACCCGTTCGTGGCCATCGGTCGTCGCGACGTGGACGTGCCGTTCGTCGGCCTCGACTACGCGACGCCGACCACCGAGCTGGCCAAGCGCGCGGTCGACGCCGGGCACCGCTCGGCGTTCTACGTGCGCCTCTCGCTCACGGCGGAGGCATCCCGCGACCGCAGCGATGCGCTGGAGCGGGAGCTCGCGGCATCCGGCGTCACGCTCGAGAGCGCCGAGTCGTCGCAGGTCGGCCTCGAGGAGGCCTGGAAGCGGGCGGCCGCCGGCGACGCGACGGTGCTGTTCGTCGAGGACCCAACGGATGCCGAATACCTCTTCTCACTCGCCGAGCGGTCGGGCATCTCGGTGCCCGCCGACCTCTCGATGATCGTGCTCGGCGAGAGCAGCAAGCCCCAGGACCGTTCGGTCGACTTCACCCGCCTGCAGGCACCGCGCACCGAGCTGGGCTCGCGGGCGGTCGCGCTGCTCGACCAGCTGCTCAACGGGGTGCGGGACGGCGAGGAGCTCGACCGCCAGCAGTTGCTCGAATGCACCGTCATCGACGGTCAGACACTCGCCACGCCGCGCACGGCGGCGACCCGATGAGCGACCTCGACGCAGACGTCCTGGTGATCGGCGGCGGCCTCGGCGGTGTCGCCGCGGCGCTCGCCGCGCTGCGCGCCGGCCGCTCGGTCATCGTCACGGAGCAGTACGCCTGGTTGGGCGGGCAGCTCACCAGCCAGGCCGTCACCCTCGACGAGCACACCTGGATCGAGGCCTTCGGTTCGAGCGCGTCATACCGGGCGCTGCGCGACGGCATCCGCGGCTACTACCGCGCGAACTACCCGCTCTCGGCCGAGGCGCGCGCCGACGCCTTCCTCAACCCGGGCGCCGGGCTCGTCAGCCGGCTCTGCTCGGAGCCGCGTGTCGGCGTCGCGGTGATCGAGCAGCTGCTGGCGCCTTATCTCTCGTCGGGGCGACTCACGCTGATCCAGCCCGCCGTGCCCGTGTCCGCCGAGACGGATGGGGACCGGGTCGTCGCGGTGACGGTGCGCACGCTCGACTCGGGCGAGACCACGCGCCTCACCGGATCGTTCGTGCTCGACGCCACCGAGACCGGCGAGCTGCTGCCGCTCACCGGCACTGAGTATGTGGTCGGGTCGGAGGCGAGGGGCGACACGGGCGAGCCCAGCGCGCCCGAGGTGGCGCGCGCGGACAACGTGCAGGCCATCTCGTGGTGCTTCGTCGTCGACCACGTCGCGGGCGACCACACCATCGAGCGCCCGGACGACTACGACGAGTGGCGCGTCTTCGAGACGGAGTTCTGGGGCGCCCCGATGATCAGCCTGACCGGGCCGCATCCGCGCACCCTCGAGACCGTCACGCGCACGTTCACCCCGACGATCGACGACGATCCGTTCTCCCGGGTGGCCGACCAGCGCGAGGACGGCGGCGACAGTGAGCTGTGGACGTTCCGCCGCATCCTTTCCCGCAAGGTGCTCGAACCGGGCTTCCTCGAGAGCGACATCGTGCTCGTCAACTGGCCGATGATCGACTACGTGGGCGGCTCGATCATCGACACCCCGGATGCCGCCCACCACCTCGACGCCGCCAAGCGCCAGTCGCGCGCGATGCTCTACTGGCTGCAGACCGAGGCGCCGCGCCCCGATGGGGGCCGCGGCTGGCCGGGGCTCCGGTTGCGGCCGGATGTCACCGGCACCGACGACGGCTTCGCGCAGGCGCCGTACATCCGGGAGTCGCGGCGCATCAGGGCCGAGTACACGGTCGTCGAGGGCGACCTCTCCATCGCCGTGCGCGGCGACAGCTCGCCGGCGACCTTCCCCGACTCGGTCGGCATCGGCATGTACCGGATCGACCTGCATCCGTCCACGGGCGGCGACAACTACATCGACGTCGCGTCCGTTCCCTTTGAGATTCCGCTCGGAGCGCTCATCCCCATCCGGATGAACAACCTGCTCCCGGCGGGCAAGAACGTCGGCACCACCCACATCACCAACGGGGCCTTCCGGCTCCACCCGGTGGAGTGGGGAATCGGCGAGGCGGCGGGCTGGCTAGCGGCCTTCTGCCTGGACCGCGCGGTTGATCCCCGCGCGGTCCACCACTCTCCGTCTCTCCTGGCGGAGTTCCAATCCCTGTTGACCGCGAACGGCGTCGAGCTGCACTGGCCAGACGTCTCCGGTTATTGACCCAAGGAGCATCATGAAACCAGCAACGAGGCTGATGGGAGTCGCTGTGATCGCCGTCGCAGCGCTAGCACTCTCAGCATGCAGTACCGCGTCACCCACGCCCACCAAGACCGCTGCCGCCCCGGGCAGCGTGTCCCTGCGCATGACGACCTGGACGGCCGATCCGACGCAGCTCGCGCTGTTCAACTCGATCGCCGACGGGTACAAGAAGACCCACCCCGAGATCAAGTCGATCACGTTCGACTCGCTTCCCTTCGCCGACTACACGTCGACGATCACCACCCAGATCGCGGGCGGGCAGCAGCCCGACCTCGCCTGGGTGATGGAGACGGATGCCCCGGACTTCGTCACGTCCGGTGCGCTCAAGCCGCTCACCGACGCGCTCAAGGGCACGAAGGGCTATGACTACGGCGACATCAACAGCGGCACGACGAAGCTGTGGACCACGGACAACCAGCTCTACGCCTACCCCTTCTCCACCTCACCGTTCGTGGTGTTCGCCAACGACGACCTCCTCGCCGCGGCGGGGGAGCCGACATCCGCGGAGCTGAAGGCCCAGGGCAAGTGGGACTGGGACGACATCGCCACGATCGGCGCCCAGGTCAACGCCAAGACCGGCAAGCAGGGCATGGTGATCCGCGACTTCAACTACCTCACCTGGTCGAACCTGGCCACGGTCTGGGACTCGTTCGGGGCGGCGCCCTGGTCGGCCGACGGCAAGACCTGCACCTTCACCTCGAAGAAGATGGTGGATGCCTTCACCTACCTGCACGACGCCACCTTCAAGGATCACGCCTTCCCCGGCCCCGGGGTCAACGCCGACTTCTTCGCGGGCGACAGCGCGTTCACGGTGACGCAGATCTCGCGCGCCACCCTGCTGACGAACGCGTTCAAGTGGAACGTGCTCACGCTCCCCAAGGGTCCAGCGGGCCAGTCGAACGTGGTCGGCCAGGCGGGCATCGGTGTGCTCGCCAAGGGCAAGAACGTGGATGAGGCGACACAGTTCCTCGCCTACTTCACCAACCCGGCCAACGGCAAGCAACTGGCTGCGTACTTCCCGCCGCCGCGCACCTCGCTGCTCAACGCGACCACCCTCGCGGCGACGAACAAGACGCTGAGCAAGCAGCAGATCAACGATGTCGTCATCCCGTCGTTCAAGGATGCCGTCACCAAGCCGAGCCACGCCAACTCGGCCGAGATCGCGGCGCAGGTGAAGACCGCGCTCGACCCGATGTGGCAGCCCGACGCGAACGTGTCGAAGGTGCTCAAGGGCGTCTGCACAGCGATCACGCCGCTGCTCGGTTCGTGAGTTCGATGTCCAGCGCAGCATCCAAGGTCTCCCCGGCCCGGGCACGCGCCCGGGCCGGGGGGCCGGGCGCGCGCTCGGGTCGCCCGTTCCTCACGCTGGCCCGGCGCGACGCCGTGACCGGCTACCTCTTCATCGCCCCGCAGCTGCTCGGCATCATCGCCTTCGTGCTGGTGCCGCTCGGGCTCGTGGTGTACTACAGCTTCCACGAGTGGAATGTGCTCTCCGGCACCATCCAGTTCGTCGGAGCGGACAACTACAAACACCTGCTCGCCGACCCGCAGATGGGCCAGGTGCTCGCCGTGACGGCGGTGTTCTCCGTGGGGCTGGTGCTCTTCAACATCCCACTCGCCCTGCTGCTGGCGGTGCTGCTCAACCGCTCGGGGCGTGGGATCGCGTTCTTCCGCACCGCGTTCTTCTCGCCGGTCGTGGTCTCGATCGTCGCGTGGACCATCGTCTGGGGCTTCCTGCTGCAGGACAACGGCGGCATCAACGGACTGCTCAGCGTCTTCCACATCCACGGGCCGAACTGGCTGCAGAGCGGCCCGACCGCGCTGCTCGCCGTGATCGTGGTGCAGGTGTTCAAGAACGTCGGCCTCAACATGGTGCTCTTCCTCTCGGCGCTGCAGGGCGTGCCGCGCGAGCTGCAGGAGGCCGCCCGGATGGATGGCGCGGGGGCGTGGACGCTGTTCCGGCGCATCACCCTGCCGCTCATCTCGCCCACGCTCCTGCTCACCGTGATCATCACGATCGTCGGCGCGCTGCAGGTCTTCGCGCAGATCGCCGTGCTGACGGCGGGCGGCCCGGGTCTTTCGACGACCGTGCTCGTCTACTACCTGTACCAGCAGGCGTTCGACTTCCACCACTTCGGCTACGGCTCGACCCTGGCCCTCGTGCTCTTCCTGATCGTGCTGGTGCTCACGGTCGTCCAGTGGCAGCTGCGCAAGAAGTGGGTGTTCTATGAGTCTTGATATCTCCGTGAGGCGACGTCGGCATCCGGGTCGCAGGATCGTGCTCTACGTCGTGCTCGGTGTCATGGCGATCCCGTTCCTCTTTCCGACCTGGTGGATGATCACCTCGTCGTTCAAGTCGGTGAACGAGATCTTCGCGTTCCCCCCGACGCTCGTGCCGCTCTCGCCGAGCCTGCAGGCGTACGTCAAGGCGTTCACGTTCCAGCCCTTCGCGCGGCAGTACTTCAACAGCGCGTACATCGCGGTGATCGTCACACTCACGACCATGGCCATCTCGTCGATGGCCGGGTATGCGTTCGCCCGGATCCGGTTCCGCGGGCAGAACTTCCTCTTCCTGGTGGTGCTGGTGGGCCTGCTCATCCCGAGCGAGGTGACGATCGTGCCCCTGTTCCAGATGTTCAACGCGCTCGGGCTGGTCAACACGCACTGGCCGCTCATCCTGGTGACGTCATTCGGGGCTCCGAGCGTGCTCGCGACCTTCATCATGCGGCAGTTCTTCATCTCGCTGCCGGTCGAGCTGGAGGAGGCGGCACGCCTCGACGGCCTCGGCAGACCGCAGATCTGGTGGAAGATCGCGATGCCGCTGGCGCGCCCGGCGCTCGCCGCGGTGGCGATCTTCACCTTCCTCAACGTGTGGAACCTCTACCTCGAGCCGACCGTCTACCTCACGTCGCCCGACCTCTTCACGCTCCCGCAGGCACTCACCCGATTCGTGGATGCCTACAGCGGCCCGATGTGGAACGTGCAGCTGGCCGCGGCGACGCTCACCGCGCTGCCGGTGCTCATCGTGTTCGTGGTGGCGCAGCGGCAGTTCGTGGAGGGCCTGGCCCAGACCGGGCTGAAGGGCTAGCAGCTCAGGCTGCGGACTGAGCCTCGGCGCTGAGCGCCAGGATGCGGTCGCGGTGCTGCTGGAGTGCCAGCGCGAAGGCGGCGCGGGCGCGGTCGTCGTCGCCGTTCACGACGAGGCCCACCTGGATGCCGTAGAACGTGTCGATGATGAGCCGGCCCTCGAGGGCGGCCTCATCCTGTGAAAGGCCGAGGCTCACGAGCGTGTTCTCCTGGAGGGCCTGCAACTCCTGGTGCGCGCTGCGCGTGACTGGCGGGTGGTCCACCTCGAGCGCCTCGAGCATCTGCGCCTCGATCTCGAGCCGTTGCAGCGCGCGGTTGCGCGGCATCAGCGTGAGCTCGAACGTGGCCTGCAGCGAGTCGAGGTAGGTCTCGAGCGTGATCTCGCCGGGCACGGCCGCCGCCTCGAAGCCGCGCTGGCGGTAGGCGATGGCCTCGATGATGTCGCGCACGAGGTCGGCTCGCGTGCCGAAGTGATAGACGAGCGTGAAGGTGCTCACGTTCAGCGCGGTCGCGACGGACCGGAAGGTCAGGGCGGAGAGCGGCTTGTCGAGCAGGAAGTCCAGAATCTGGTCGAGCAGAGCGGGCTTCTTGAGTGCGTCCGCCTGTCTCGTCATACCCCGAAGCATAACAGATGTTTGCTATAACAAAAGTTTTCTAAAACAAATGTTAGGTATAACGCTTGTTATGTGTCATAGTTGCATCAGCAGCCGGAAGTTAGAGGGACAGAACGACCGGCTAGCGGTGCATCGGTTCTCGGGGGAGAACGTGCACTCGGACCTGGTGTCCGCCCCATTCGGGTTGGGGCGGGCACCACTCCTCTTTCGGCAGGCGCTGGAAGTTCACGATGATCACCCACAAGGAGTCACGATGAATCTCGAAACCGTAACTGCACGATCCGCCTCCCCGGCGCTCATGGACGACACCGAGGACCTCATCTCCGAGTGGGCGGTGCGCGTGCTGGAGTTCAGCAGCGGATCGCGTCGCCCGGCCGGCCCCGTCTTGGGACGTGAGGATGACCTCATCCGCGCCTACCGCGTGCGTGACCGCCTCAACAATCGCCTGCGCTGCGGCGCGGGGAGTGTCTCCTCGTGCAGTGCCGAGATGAGCGACATCCTTCGTTCCAGCGACGAGCTTCTCGTCGAGCTGACCGAAGAGGCCGACACGCTCGAGGCGCTCACCGCGCACAACCACTACGCGAAGGCGAGCGAGTGGTGGTGGAAGCGACTGCTGGTCGCTGCCGCATGACCATCACGAGCGAGGAGCGCCTGTTCGCCCTGCTGATCGACGAGGCGGAGTTCGCGATGCCGCTGCTCGGCAACTGCCGCGAGCGTGAAGAGTTGTGCGCGGCGGTCGTGGGGCTGGAGCGTCGGCTCTCGATGATTCGCTCCCGCGACGGGCGCTGACCGCTACAGCTTCGCGTGGGCGATGCAATGCCTGCCCGCGGCGACGAGCGAGTGGTGGATGCCGCCCGCGATCGGCCGCCCCGTGTTGGACGTGGGCACACACCGGAACACCCCCGGCTCGCCCGTCACCTCCCAGACCAGCCCGAGCGACTTGCCCTCCGGGCTGAAGATCTGGAAGTTCATCTCGTCGATCTGCACGGCGTAGCTGCCGTCGTCGCCGATCGGGATGCGCTCGGGGGCCGTATTCACTCGGGCCACGTTAGACCATTCCCACGCGCCGGACCGAAACGGATTCACGATCGCGCCGCGCGAGGTCGACGTCGAAGAGCGCGGCACCCGGGATCGCCGCGTTCGCGCCCGCGCACGCGGCGGCCAGCGCGAGGGCGCGGTCGATGCTCTCACCCGCGTCGAGCGCGCTGAGCAGGCCGCCGAGGTAGCAGTCGCCGCTGCCGACCGGGTAGGCGCCGAAGGTCGATCCGCGGCCCGCCCGCCAGGCCTGGCCGTCGCGCGTGAATGCGACCGACCCCGCGGCACCGTCCGTGAGTACGACGTCACCACCCGAACGCCGCCGCACACCCGCGGCGAGCTCGAGCAGGTCCGTCTCCGCGGGCAGCCCGAGGTACGCGGCGGCCTCGTGTCGATTGATCTTGACCAGCTCCGGCCGCACGGCCTCGACGAGAGCCGCCAGAGCATCGCCGTGGGTGTCGATCGCGATGCGCGCGCCGCGCTCGCACGCCCGGACGAGGGATCGGGCCACAGCGTCGAAATCGACGTCCGCGGGCACGCTCCCCGAGAGCACCAGCCACGCGCCGCGCTGCTCGGCCACCGCGGCGTCGATGCGCGGCCAGGCCGAGCCGACCGGGGTCGCGGGCTCGTAGACCTCGGTGAGGGAGGCATCCGACAGCGAGGCGATGGAGACGCACGTGCGCGTCTCGCCCTCCGCGTCGATCGGAACCACGGTCACGCCGGCCGCGGCGAGGCGCTCGCGCACGAGCTCGCCGGTGCGGCCGGCGAACGGGGCGATGACGGTCGTCGCGGTGCCGAGTGCGGTGGCCGCGCGCGCCAGGTTCAGTCCCTTGCCGCCGGCCACCTTCTGCACCACCGTGGGTCGACTGATCGCCCCGGGGGCCAGCGCTTCGACGACGTAGGTCACGTCGAGCGACGGGCTCAGCGCGAGGACGGTGATCACGGCTCGAGGCGCGCGAGCAGCTCGTCCCGCGTCGCCTGGGCGGAGGTGCCGCCGGCCCCGCGCACGGAGAGTGAGCCGGCGACGGCCGCCCAGCGCAGCCGCAGCGTCTCGTCGACAACCCCGGCATCGATGGCGGCGAGGTAGCCGGCGTCGAAGCTGTCGCCCGCGCCGGTCGTGTCGACCACGTCGAGCGCCAGCCCCGGCGCGCGGTGGATGTCGCCGCCCGGCCCGCACGACCACCCGCCGTCCGCGCCCGCCTTCACCACCACGGTCGGGCCGAGCGCGGCGATCCCGCGCGCCGCGGTCTCGTCGTCCGTCGAGCCAACGCCGAGGGCCGCCGCGACCGCGTGCAACTCCTCGCGGTTGGGGAGGAAGTGGTCGACCAGCGGGATCACCCGATCCAGCCCGGCCCAGAGACCGGCCGGGTCCCAGTTGGTGTCGAGGCTGGTGCGGATGCCGCGGTCGCGCAGCCACCGCAACAGCTCCGGCAGCTCCCGCGCGAGGGCCGGCTGCAGGAAGTACGACGCGAGGTGCACGTGGGTGGCGCCCGAGGCGTCCGTCGCGCGCCGGATGTCGTCAGCCGTCAGCAGCGGAACCGTGCCCGGCAGCGTGAGGATCGCGCGATCGCCGGGGGAGGAGAGGATGACGCTGATGCCGGTCGGCGCGTCGGCCCGCACCAGCACGTGGCTCGTATCGACCCTCTCCGCGGCCAGGGCGGCGCCGAGCACCCGGCCGAACTGGTCGTCGCCGAGCACCGCGGCGAGCGAGACGTCGACGCCGAGCCGGGCCAGCCCGACGGCCACGATGGATGCGCTGCCGCCGACCACGACATCCGCCGCGTCGAGCAGCTGCTCGGCCTGGCCGAACCGCGGCACGACGTCTCCGCGCAGCACGAGGTCGACGTTGGCGTCGCCGGCGACGAGGACGCTCATCCCTTGAGGCCGGAGAAGGTCATGGTCGCCACGAACTGGCGCTGGGCCGCGAGGAAGAAGATGATCAGCGGCAGGGTCGCCACCACGTTGCCGGCCATGAGCAGCGACCACTGCGTGCGCCGCGTGCCCTGGAAATTCGCGAGGCCGAGCTGGATCGTGAACGCGTGGTCGTTGTTGATGGCGATGAGCGGCCAGACGAGGTCGTTCCACGACCCGAGCAGGGTGAAGATCGCGAGGGTGGCGAGCGCCGGCTTGGCGAGCGGCAGCACCACGCGGAAGAAGACGCCCCAGCGACCGCAGCCATCGAGCAGCGCCGCCTCCTCGAGCTCGGCCGGCAGGGAGAGGAAGAACTGCCGCATGAGGAAGATGCCGAATGCGGAGGCCAGCCACGGCACGATCGCCGCGCCGAGGGTGTCGGTGAGGCCGACCTTCGCGAACATCACGTAGGTGGGGATCATCAGCAGCTGGATCGGGATCATCACCGTCGCCACGATGAGGAAGAAGCCCACCGACCGCCCGCGGAACTTGAGCCGCGCGAACCCGTAGCCCGCGAGCGAGCAGAGCACGAGGTGCGAGCCGATCGCGGCGACCGACACGATGGTGGTGTTGAGCAGCCAGCGCAGCACATCCGAGCCCTGGAAGAGCGCGATGAACCCGTCGAGCGTGAGCCGCGACGGGATGAACGGCGGCGGGAACGTGACCAGCTCCTTCGCCGGCGACAGCGCGGCGAGGAACATCTGGATGAACGGGATGAGGAAGATGAGCGCGACGGGCGCGAGGAACAGGTGCCAGGCGCTCGGTCGCCTGCGCTTCGGCTTGGCCGGGCGCAGCTCGCGCGGGAGTGTGGTCATCAGAATGCCTCGACCTTCGCAAAGCGGGAGTACAGCACCACGCCGATCGTCACCAGCAGAGTGAACGCGAAGAGCACGTACGCCACCGCCGAACCGTAGCCGAACTGCTGGGTCTGGAACGCCTTCTCCCAGAGGAAGTAGACGACGGTCTTGGTGGCGTCGAGCGGGCCGCCGCGCGTGGTCGTGTAGACGAGGTCGAACAGCTGGATGGCGCCGATCGTCTGCCAGATCGTGGCGAAGATGGTCACCGGCGCCAGCTGCGGCCAGCTCACGTGCCAGAACGCCTGCCAGCGGTTGGCGCCGTCGATGCGGGCCGCCTCGAGGAGCTCGGCAGGCACATCCTGCAGCGCGGCGAGGTAGATCACCGTGGTGAACGCCGCCTCGCCCCAGAGCGACATGACCGCGATCACGACCATGGCCTGGTGCCGGTCCTCGAGCCAGCCCTGCTGGGGCAGCCCGAGCACGCGCAGCACGTTGTTTACCAGCCCGTACTGCGGGTTGAACAGGTAGGTGGCGAGGATGCCGGTGGCCGCCGCCGAGGCCACGAACGGCACGAAGATGGCCGTGCGGTAGAACCCGATGAAACGGATCTTGCGGTTGAGCGCCACCGCCAGGAACACCCCGAGGAAGATCGAGGCGGGCACGAACAGCAGCGTGTAGAGGATGGTGTGGCCGACGGCATCCAGCAGCTCGGGGTCGCTCATGAGCTGCTGGTAGTTCTGCGTTCCCACGAACTTGGGCTCGGTGAATCCGTCCCACTTCTGCAGCGAGAGCAGCAGCGCCCAGCCCGCCGGGAAGATCGACAGGCCCAGCACGATGAGGGTCGCCGGCCCGACGAACGACCAACCCTCCACCGCGCGACGCCAGCCCTTGGTGCGGGACCGCTTGCGTGCGTTCCTGAAGTCGGCCGCGCGCGGAACCGGTCGGCCTAACGTGCGATCCTCGCGGAGTGCCCACTGTGCCATGGGGGCTACTTGTCGTTGAGGG
>JAODAU010000332.1 GCA_025463615.1 Microbacteriaceae bacterium
GTTCCCGTGACGCTCGCGCTGGCCTGGCTGGAGAGCAGCCGGTGGCAAGCATCCGTCGGCAAGCGGCTGAGGCGGTTGCGGGTGACGGATGCGCGCTCGGGGACACGAGTATCGTTCCGTCGCGCGCTCCTCCGCAACGCCGTGAAGGTGTCGCTTCCGTGGACGATCGGGCACGCCGCCGTGATCGAGATCGTCGGCGTCGGGCCGGCCGCTCAAGTTCCGGTGGGTGTCTGGGCGCTCACCGCGGTGGCTCACCTGCTGCCGATCTGGTATGTCGTGAGCCTCTGCGTCGGAAGCGGACGCACGCCATACGACAGGCTCGCGCGAACCCGGGTCGACCTCGTCTGACGGCGGTCTCCCGCGCATCCGTCCGGCATCCGCGCCGCCCTTTCGCCAAGCTGTCAGACTGCCGGTTTTGCGTACGTGAGGGTTCACGCATCCCCCCTCACGGCGTACAGGTGGGGTGACGACAAGGGAGCAGAAATGGCACTCGAAGGAAAGAAGGTCGCGTTCGTCGTGGCCAAAGAAGGAATCGAGCAGGCGGAACTCGTCGAGCCGTGGAAGGCGCTGCAGGAAGCGGGCGGACAGCCGACGCTGGTGTCAGAGGAGGCGGGCCAGGTTCAAGCGTTCAACCACCTGGACAAGGCCGATACGTTCGCCGTGGATGTGACGCTCGCCGACGCGTCCGCCTCCGACTATGACGCCCTGATGCTGCCCGGCGGGGTGGCAAACGGCGATGAGGTACGAACGCAACCGGGCGCGGTTGAGCTCGTCAAAGCATTCGCGGACGCGGGCAAGCCGATCGGCGTCATCTGCCACGGCGGCTGGGTGCTGATCGAAGCGGAGATCGTCAAAGGTCGGATGCTCACCAGCTGGCCGAGCCTCGCGACCGACTTCCGCAACGCCGGCGCAAACTGGGTCGACGAGCAGGTCGTGGTCGACGATGGGGACTTCACTCTCGTTTCGTCACGCAAGCCCGACGACCTGCCGGCGTTCAACCGGGAGTTCCTTGACGCCGTCGGCGGCGGAGTCCAATAGCCCTGTCAGGCAGCACTCAGAGCGCCACCGTTCGGAAGCCCGTGTTCGCCATCGACGAGTCGGGCGTGTTCGAGGATCGCGCCGAGTTGCGGTACCGGTTGCAGTATGAGTCGTGACAGAGGAAGGATCCGCCGCGCATCACGCGCGCATCGCCGCCCTCGGGACCGCGGGGATCCTCCGCCGGCGACACTGCGTAGAAGCCGGAGTCGTACCAGTCGGCGCACCACTCCCACACGTTGCCCACCGTCTGCCAGAGTCCGTAACCGTTCGGCTCGAACGTGCGCACGGGAGAGGTGGTCAGGAACCCGTCCGCTTCGGTATTCCGCGCGGGGAAATCGCCCTGCCAGATGTTGCACCGCCACGCGCCGACGGCGTTTGCCGAGGGTGCGGGGGTGGGGGTGGCGGGGGTGGCGGATGCCTCGCCGCCGCGGTCGTCGCCGCCGCGGTCGTCGCCGCCGCGGTCGTCGCCCCACGGGTAGCGGGCGCCCTCGAGCCCGCCCCGTGACGCGCACTCCCACTCGGCCTCCGTGGGGAGCCGCCGGCCCGCCCAGCTGCAATACGCCTGCGCATCGTTCCAGCTGATGTGGGTGACCGGATGCTCGCGCAGCCCGTCGATCGACGAGTGCCGGCCGCCCGGGTGCCGCCAATCGGCCCCGGCCACGCCCAGCCACCAGGGCGTCTGTGGCGGCTGGCCAAGCACATCCTCATCCTCGGCCGCCAGAACCAGGTGGAACACCGCCGAGTAACCGAACGACTCGGCCTCGGTGCGGTACCCAGTCGCCTCCGCGAATCTCGCGAAATCGCCGTTGGTGACGCTGGTCGTGTCGATGTCGAAGGCGGCGAGGGTCACCGGATGCGCGGGGCCCTCCCCGTCGCCCCACCGGTCGTCGCCGTGCCGGTCGCCCATCAGGAAGGTCTGCGCGGGGACCGCGGCTTGCGGAATCGCGTGTCGCTGCTCCCCGGCGCCGCGCGCGGGCGTAGTGGTGAGGGAGACGGCTACCGGGCCGGGATTGCCGCCTGAGTGGAGGTGATTGCGGGGTGCCGCCTCCCCGATCATCCCGCGGGCGGGAGCGCAGCAGTCGTGGCTGTCGGCGGGCCGGTCGGTGAGTGGTTCGATGGGTGGCTCGGCGGCTGGTTTCGCGGACGGTTCGGTGGCGGACACAATTCCATTCTGGGTTGGTGGGTGTTTCCTGGCAATGGCGCGCAAGGCCTTGAGGCTTGGCCCGGATCGCGGAACTGTGGAGGTTTCTTGGGATACGCAACTGGAAGGAGAGCTCATGCTCACCCTGACCGAGAACGCCAGCACGATCGTCAAGACCCTCACCCAGCAGACCCCGGAGGAGGACGCAGGACTTCGCATCAGCAGCAGCAACCCCCAGAACACCGCGTTCGCCGCGGCTGTCGCGCCCGAACCGGAGCCGGCCGATCAGGTCGTGGAGGTTTCCGGCGCCCGGCTCTTCTTGGAGCCCGGAGCGGCCGTCGCGCTCGACGACAAGATCCTCGACGCGCAGGTGGATGCGAGCGGCTCCGTGAGCTTCGCCATCGGCGCGCTCTCGTAGCGCACCGCTCGCTGAACGACCCCCGCACGCTCCGGCATGCGGGGGTCGCTCTGTCTCAGCGGCCAGCCCCTGCGGCCACGGTCCCATACCTGCGACCGAGTCGCGGCGAATCGACGTTCCCGAGGCCTGGGAAGGTCGATATGCCGCGACTCGACGGCGTCAGCCCGCGTTGACGCTCTCGGCGTCATCCGCGGCTGGCGCAGCGGCCCCAGGCGCGGCAGCGCCGGGCGCGGCGCTGGCGGGCGCAGCCCCGCCAGACGCAGC
>JAODAU010000363.1 GCA_025463615.1 Microbacteriaceae bacterium
CACGCCGTAGGCCTCGTGCACGATCACGACGCCCGGCCACGGGCCCTCGCCCTCAGGCGTGCAGAGCACGCCGAGCAGGCCCGGGCTCCCGCCCTCGATCACCGGAACGGACACGTCGGCGAGCGGAAGCGGAACCATTCCCGAAGACTAGGCCGCGGCGGCGATCTCCGCGATCTCGTCGTCGGTGAGTTCCAGCGCGGCGGCGGCCACGTTGTCGTCGAGGTGGTCGACGCTCGACGTGCCCGGGATCGGCAGGATCACCGGCGAACGCCCGAGGAGCCAGGCGAGCGCGAGCTGCGAGGCCGACGCGCCGTGGCGCTGGGCCAGGGCATCCAGTGGGCTGCCGGGCTTGGCGAGCTGGCCGGTCGCGAGCGGGAACCACGGGATGAAGGCGATGCCCTCGCCCTCGGCGTAGTCGAGCAGCGGCTCCGCGTCGCGACGCGCCACGTTGAACAGGTTCTGCACCGAGACGATGGTGGCCAGCTTCTGCGCCGCCTTCAGCTCGTCGACGGAGACCTCACTGAGGCCGAGGTGGCGGATCTTGCCCTCCTGCTGCATCGCCACCAGCTCGCCGAGCTGGTCCTCCAGCGCGACCTTCGGGTCGATGCGGTGCAGCTGCAGAAGGTCGATGCGGTCGAGGCCCAGGTGCCGCAGGTTCAGCTCGACCTGCTGGCGGAGGTACTCGGGCCGGCCGACGGGGATCCACTGATTGGGTCCCTGGCGCGTGAAGCCCACCTTGGTGGCGATCACGAGGTCGTCGGCATACGGGTGGAGCGCCTCGCGGATGAGGTGGTCGGCCACGAACGGACCGTACGAGTCCGCGGTGTCGATCAGGTTCACACCGAGCTCCACCGTGCGTCGCAGCACGCGGACCGCATTCTCCGGATCGGGCGATGGCCCCCACACACCCTTGCCGGGCAGCTGCATGACCCCGTAGCCGAGGCGGTTGACGGTGAGGTCTCCGCCGATGGTGAACGTGCCTGATGCAGATGCGTTGGGGGTCGTCATAGTGCTAGCGAACCCGCATTAGAGCCCTCTCATTCCCGCGCCGACGGAGAAACCTGCCCGGATAATGGGCACATGCGGTGGCCGACGATCCCTGTGCGGGTGCGCATCCTCGCCGCCATCCTCGTGGTCACGGCGGTCGGAATGGGGGTGGCCGGCGGCGTCTCGTTCCTGGTGCAGCGGGAGCGCGTGCTGGCGCAGGTGGACGCGCGGCTCACGGACACGGCATCCCGCCTGCGCACGATCGCGGGCGAGACCGACTACCCGACCGTGCGCGCGCTGCTGGTCGCCGCGGTGCAGCAGATCACCCCGGACACCAACGAGGGAATCCTCGGAATCGTCGACGGCAAGCCCGCCATCGTGCCGGGCAGCGAGGTGGGCGTGCCGCTCGAGCACGAGACTGCGCTCATCGCCCGCATCGACCGCGAGACGGCGGCGGGTGGCGTCGTCATCGGCACGGCGATGACGAAGACCGAGGCGCTGCGCTACATCGCCGTGCCGGCGCGCGCATCCGGCGACACCGCGACCGGCGTGTACGTCGCCGCCTTCAGCATCGACGCGGAGCTCGCCCCGATCGCCCGGGGCTTCGACACCTTCCTGCTCGTCGCCGGCATCGCGCTGGTGGTCGTCGCCGTGGTCGGCTGGTTCGTGGCCGGGAGGCTGCTGCGCCCGATCCGGCGGCTGCGCGAGACGACCGAGCGCATCACCGCCTCTGACCTGGACGAAAGGATCGCGGTCACCGGGCACGACGACGTCTCCGAGCTGGCGGTCACCGTGAACGCCATGCTCGACCGGATGCAGGATGCCATCCAGGGCCAGCGCCGCCTGCTCGACGACGTGGGCCACGAGCTCCGCACCCCGCTCACGATCGTGCGCGGGCACCTCGAGCTCATGGACGAGACCGAGCCCGACCAGGTGGCCGCCACCCGCGCCCTCGCGCTCGACGAGGTGGACCGCATGCGCGCCCTGGTCGCCGACATTTCCCTGCTCGCGTCGGCCCGGCGCGACGACGCGATCGTCACGGCGCCCCTCGACGTGGGTTCCCTCACCGCGAGCGTGTTCGAGAAGGCGTCAGCCCTCGGCGACCGCGACTGGGTGCTCGAGGCCTCCGCCGACGCCGTCGCCCAGCTCGACGAGCATCGCGTCACCCAGGCCTGGCTGCAGCTCGCGGCCAACGCCGAGCGCTACGCCACTCCCGGCACCGCGGTGTTCCTCGGCAGTTCCACCGTCGAGGAGCCGACCGGATGGCGCGTGCACCTCTGGGTGCGCGACCTCGGCCCCGGCATCCCCCGTGAGCAGCACGAGCGCGTCTTCGAGCGGTTCCGGCGCGGCTCCGAGGGGCGTGGGGAGAGCGGATCGGGCCTCGGCCTCTCCATCGTGAGCGCGATAGCGTCGAGCCACGGCGGCACGGTGCTGCTCGAGAGCGAGCCCGGCGTGGGTTCGACGTTCACGATCGACCTGCCGCTGGAGGGAGCGCGATGACCGGGATCCTGGTGGTCGAAGACGAGGAGCGGATCTCGTCGTTCGTGGAGAAGGGGCTCAGGGCGGCGGGCTTCAGCACGCGGGTCGTGGCGACCGGCGCGGAAGCCGTCGACTTCGCGGCCAGCGGGTCGTTCGACCTCATGGTGCTCGACATCGGTCTGCCCGACATCGACGGCTTCGAGGTGCTGCGTCGCGTGCGCGCCACCGGATCGGCGCTGCCGGTCATCGTGCTGACCGCGCGCGACTCCCGCGCTGACACGGTGGCCGGGCTCGAGGGCGGTGCCAACGACTACATGGCCAAGCCGTTCGGCTTCGACGAGCTGCTGGCCCGCATCCGGCTGCGACTTCGGGATGCCAGCCACCTGGCCGGCGACACGCTCACGCACGACGGGCTCTCGCTCGACACGCGCACCCGGCGCGCCACCGTGGATGGGCGGCAGGTCGACCTGTCGGCGCGGGAGTTCGGTCTGGCGGAGGAGTTCCTGCGGCATCCGGACCAGGTCTTGAGCCGGGAGCAGCTGCTCAGCCGGGTGTGGGGGTTCGACTTCGACCCCGGGTCGAACGTGGTGGACGTCTACGTGCGGTACCTGCGCGCCAAGTTCGGCGCCGACCGCATCGAGACGGTGCGCGGGATGGGCTACCGCCTCAGGTAGCCCAGCCCGCCCGGCCGATCAGTGGTGTCCGCCGCCGTCGTCGCTGCCGCCGCCGTGGCCTGATCCGCCGCCGCGCTGGCCGCCGTTGTCGTCGCCGAGGTCGTGGGTGGCCGGGTCGTCGTCGGTGTGGTTGCCGTGGTCATCCACGTAGGTGGGCGGGGCCGGCGCGACCGTGGTCATCGGCTCGGTCGTCGACGTGGGGCTCGGCGTCGGGTCGTCGGACGCGCGGCTCGAGCCGGAGTCGGATCCCGTGGTCACCGGGGCCAGCTTCTGCACGACGCCCGTCTGGTCCCGCACGGTGAGCGCGGATGCGGTGGCGACGGCGCCCGCGGTGCCGCCGACGAGCGCGACGGACGCGGCCGCCACGATGATGATCTTGGTGCGAACCAGCATGGTCTCATTGTCCTTTTCCGCAGCGGTGGTCCGCCACTTCCCCCAGCATGTCGAGGGGGCATGAGAGGGCCGGGAGCCCCGGATTAGAGGGCTCTCATGCGACACACCCCCAAACTGGGGCCGCGCCCTTCTTGACCCTCGTCCGAGGGTGCTGATAGCTTCAGTGAGTCGCCTCCGTTGTCCCCCTTTTGACGGACAGGCGATAACGGTCCGCGTACCCGACGTGGACGGTTCCTTACCCGAGAGGAACAGCTCGTAATGCATGCCCTGCCTGCCGCCGTGCCCGCGGCTTCGCAGACCGCCACCCTCCCCCTGGTGCTCACGATCGCGATCGCCGTCGTCGCCCTGGTCCTTGTCGCGGTCTACGTCAGGCGCGCCCGTCGCGCCGGCACGCTGAGCGGTGTTACGGCGACAGCCAGCGCCGTGTCCGCCGCGGGGATCGTCGCGAGCGCACTGCTCGTGTCGATCGCCTTCGGCGGCGCTGCCGCTGCGTCCGCGTCATCCGACTCCCCCACAGTCGGTTCCTCGACCGTGCAGTCGCCCACCGACGACCTGACCGGATACCAGCTGCCGACCGAGTAGCCCCGCGCGGCGCTGGGCTACTGTGAAGCAATGGCCCTGATCGCCTCGTTGCGCGCGTCCTCGCGCGGCCCGATCCTGCAGGTCGTCAAGACCTCGGTGGCCGCCGTTCTCGCCTGGCTGGTCTGCGAGTTCGTGCTGCAGCAGCCGCTCCCGATCTTCGCGGCGATCGCGGCGCTGCTGGTCGTGCAGCCGAGCGTGAACCAGTCGCTGGCGAAGGGCGTCGAGCGCAGCCTCGGCGTTGTCGCCGGCGTGCTCATCGCCTACGGCGCGGGCGCGATCTTCGGCCACGCGAGCTGGGTCGTGCTCGCCGTGATCGTGGTGGCGCTGCTGCTCGCCTGGCTGCTGAAGCTGGCGCCCGGCTCGGCCAACCAGATCCCGATCAGCGCGATGCTGGTGCTGGCGATCGGCGCGCAGACGCCGGGATACGCGGGCCTGCGCATCGCGGAGACCGTGATCGGCGCGGTGATCGGGCTCGTGGTCAACGCGCTCATAGTGCCGCCGCTGCTGGACGGGCCGGCCCGCGCCGCCGTGGTCGCGCTCGGGCGCTCGGAGGCCGGCACGTTGACCGCCCTCGCGACCGCGCTGCGCGAACCGCAGACCCGCGGCGAGCTGGAGACGATCCTGGCGCAGGCGCGCGGGCTGCGGCAGCTTTCGGATGCGGCATCCGACTCCATCGCGAAGGCCGACGAGAGTCTCACCTTCAACCCACGCGCCGGGCGACACCGCCGCTCGCTCGACCGGGACAGGGCGCTCTACGCGCGGCTGTCGATCCTGGCGACCCGGATCCCCGCGATGGCCCGCGCACTGCGCGACCGCTACGACCCCACCCTCGCCGACGACCCGATCGTCGGCTCCATCGCCGTCGAACTGGACCGGGCATCGCACGACCTGCTCCTGCTGCTGCCGCGGGATGGCGCACCCGAACGCGACCCCGAGGCCGGCCCCATCACGGCCGAGCTGCCTGCCCTCACGGCGCCCCTCGTCGTGGCGCGCCCCAGCGACGAGAACTGGATCCTGGTGGGCGCCCTGCTCGAGGACCTGCGCCGGGTGCGCGACGAGATCGTGGGCGCGGAGGAGTAGCGCCGAGGAGTAGTCGCCGAAGAGTGGGCGCCGAGGTCCGGGCTAAGCGCCGCCCAGCTCCAGCCACGACATGCTCGCGAAGTCTTCGGTGGTGAGGCCGACGGATGTCGCGCCCTCGGCCACCCAGCGGCGCAGCTCGCCGGCATCCGACCCCTGCGGCACGATGATGTCCACGCCGGCGGGCGTCGCGAGCGTGCGGGAGAAGCGCACCACGGCGAACCTGCGCTCGTCGTCGATGCCGGCGATCCGCCAGCGGCTCCGGAACAGCCAGAGCACTCCCCTGCCGCGCCAGGAGAACTCGCCGTGGCGGAACCGGTCGACACCGCGGATGCTCTTCTCCGCGCCCTCCCTGGTGAAGTACGTGACCGTGTCGCCGAGCACGAGCGGTGACTCACGCTGCAGCTCGTAGCCGAACGTGGGCGCGAGCCGGTCGCCGCGCAGCCACATCGGAAAGTTCGTCGCGCCGATCGACCAGACGCCGGGCAACAGCCTGGCGAGTTGCTCCTCGGTCGGTTCGGTCATCTCCCCAACCTAACCGCGGCCCCGGCGTATCGTCGGGATATGCAGGCCATCACCGTGCCGAGTCCCGGATCCGCCGACGCGCTCGTGCTCACCGAGCTGCCCGATCCCGTTCCGGGCCGCGGCGAGGTGCTCATCGATGTCGTGGCGGCGGGCGTGAACCACGCCGATCTCTCGCAGCGCGAGGGGCACTATCCGGTGCCGCCGGGCGCGCCGGAGTGGCCGGGGCTCGAGGTTTCCGGCCTGATCGCCGAGGTCGGGCCGGGCGTCACCGACTGGTCCGTCGGCGACCGCGTCTGCGCTCTGATCCCCGGCGGTGGCTACGCCGAGCTCGCGATAGCCGATGCCACGCACGTTCTACCAGTCCCCGACAGCCTCGACCTCGTGGATGCCGCGGGCCTGCCCGAGACCCTGTGCACCGTCTGGTCCAACCTCGTGATGATCGCGCACCTGCGCGCCGGCGAGACCGTGCTGGTGCACGGCGGCTCGAGCGGCATCGGCACGACCGCCATCCAGCTGGCCAGGGCCCTCGGTTGCCTCGTGGCGACGACGGCCGGGAGCGCCGAGAAACTGGCGGCGTGCGCGGCGCTCGGGGCCGACATCCTGGTCGACTACAGGTCCGAGGACTTCGTGGAGCGCGTGCTCGCCGAGACTGACGGCCGAGGCGTCGACGTGGTGCTCGACGTGATCGGCGGTGCCTACGTCGAGCGAGACCTGCGCGCGCTCGCCCGCGGCGGCCGGATCGTGTTCATCGGCGACGCGGGCGACGGCGCCGGCACGCTGCCGGTGGGGCTGCTGATGGGTAAGTGGGCGAGCATCCACGGCTCCCTGCTGCGCGCCCGGCCCGCGAGCGAGAAGTCGGAGATCGTGGCGAGCGTGCGCGAGAACGCGTGGCCGCTCGTGGAGAACGGCCAGCTCGTGCCGGTGATCGACTCCCGCTACGGCTTCGCCGAGGCCGCCGACGCGCACCGACGCATGGAGTCGTCGGCGCACATCGGCAAGATCCTGCTCGTGCCCTGACCGACCGCTAGCCCTTGACCGCTCCGCCGAGGCCTGCGCTGCGCAGGAACATCCGCTGGAACACCAGGAACAGCGCGATCGGGATGATCATCGAGATCGCGAGCGCCGCGAGGAACACCCCGAGGTCGGTCATCGACTGGATGTTCGGCAGGCGCACCGACAGCGGCTGGATCGCCGGGTTCGTGAGCACCAGCAACGGCCAGAGGTAGTCCTTCCACGCGTTGATGATCGCGAACACCGAGACGACACCCAGGATGGGGCGCGACAGCGGTAGCACGATCGACACGAACAGCCGGAACGGCCCCGCTCCGTCGGTGCGCGCCGCCTCGAAGATCTCACGCGGCAGGTTGTTGAAGAACCGCGTGACCAGCAGGATGTTGAAGGCGTTCGCCCCGGCCGGCAGCCAGACCGCCCAGAACGTGTTGATCAGCGACGTGCCGATGAGCGGCGGATGCAGGATCGTGAGGTACAGCGGCACGAGGAGCACCACGGCCGGCACGAACAGCGTCGCGAGCACCAGCCAGTTGAACACCTTGGCGTACGCGGGACGCAGGATGGCCAGCGAATACCCGGCTGTCGTCGCGACGAGCAGCTGCACGAACCAGGAGCCGACCGCGACCCAGATCGTGTTGAGGAACTGGGTGCCGATTCCGACCACGTTCCACGCGGTCCAGACGTTCGACCAGGCCACGCCGTGCGGGAAGATCGCCATCGGGTCCTGCAGCGTGTCCTGGGTGGGCGTGATCGCCGACTTGAGCAGCCAGAGCAGCGGCCCGACCCCCCAGATGATGAGCAGCAGCAGCAGCGCGAGGTGCACCGCGGACAACCCGAAGAAGACGCGCCGCTTGCGCCAGTCCGAGTGGGAGACGATCGTGCGATCGGACTGCTCGGGAAGCGG
>JAODAU010000370.1 GCA_025463615.1 Microbacteriaceae bacterium
GGGGCTATTTCGGAGCTGTCGGCGGAAGCCGGTTGGAGAGCAGCCGCAACTGGCGTGCGCGTTGCACGGCGGCAGACCGGTCGCCCGCGCCGAGCTTGGTATAGAGGTTGCGGATATGCGTGTTGACCGTGTGGATCGAGACGTGGAGCTCATCCGCGATTTCGGCCCGCGTCAGGTTGGTCGGCAGGTATCGCAAGACGCGCAGTTCGCTGGGGGTGAGCCCGTCCGAGTGGGGCACCGGCTCCCGGTCGGCGGTCGGTGGCGACGTGCTCCGCAGTTGGTCGACGATGTCGGCGAGCAGGGCACGATGGGCCGTCTCGTGGTATCGGAGCACATCGAGCAACTCCGCGGCTTCGGTCATGGCAAACGGGAACACCAGCCGGTCGGGCTCGGCGGTCGCGAGGGCTGCCTCGGCAGCCGCGGCCGCGGCGTCTCGATCGCCCAGGCGCAGGTGCGCGGTGCCGGCGAGCAGATGCGCTTCGACGAGAGTGAACGATTCGACCGGAGGTGTGGCGTCCAGAATGTCCCGGAGCGCCTCCACCGCCATGCCGGGGTTGCCGTCCAAGAGGCTGATCCATGCTCGCGCGTTGGCGATGGCACCCGCTCGCCCGGGTTCGGGGGAAAATCCGGCCAGCGTCGCGCGCGCCTCGGCCGGCATCCCCAAGCGCGCCTGCGTGGTCGCGAGCCATCCGGTGATCCGCGGCGCGAGCGCGTGCGCACCAGTGAGCAGCGACTGCGTTCGCGCTGCCGCCGTGAATGCTTCCAGCGCCGATCGCTGCTGCCCGCGACCCGCGTGCACCATGCCGGTCGCCAGGTGCAGGAGCACTGCGGTGGCGGGCTCGACGTGTGCGGAGCCGACCGCCCAGGCGCGGCGCAACCAGCGTTCCCCCTCGTCGAACTCGCCCATCCAGATGGCCATGTCGCCGACGGCTCCGAATGCGGGTGCGAGGATCGGGTGATCGTCCAAGCCGTGCCGTGCGGCCAGCGCTATCGCCTGACGGCCGCGCTCACGTGCTGTCGTCACCGAGACCGTCGTCGACGGGAAGCCTTGATGCGCTCGGCACGCGACTTCGAGATACGGCCGGCCGATCCGCTGGGCGAGCGCGGCTCCGTCGTTGAGATGTCGTTCGGCCTCGAGGAGTCGCCCGGTCCAGGTCTCGACGATCCCGAGGTTCAGCAGCGCCACCCCACGCAGCTCACTGCCCATCGCGAATGGTTCACTCGACGCGTCGGCCATCGAGGCATCGAGCATCTTCACTTGCTCGATCACCTCGCTGAACTGGCCGCTACGCCTTGCCAGCGCCAGTCGCAGGGCCGCGACCGCCACCGCGCGACGGCGGCGAGCCGACGGAGCGCTGGGGAGGTGGGACTCGGCCAGCGCCAGCTGAGCAGCTGCCTCCTCCGTCCGCCCCTGGTTCAGCTCAGCGGCCGCCTGCGCAAGCGCGAGGTCCGGATGATCGGCCGACACCCCGGCTGGAAACGCCTGCAGGACTGCGCGAATCGTTCCCGCCTGCCCGTCGAGCACCCACCTGAACGAGTGGTCCGCGACGAGTCGAGCGGCATCGGGCCAGTTGCCGGCCGCGACCATGTGCCGCACCGCCTCCACGACGTCCCCCCGGTCCGCGAACCACCGCGCGGCCCGGCGGTGCAGGTCAGGAACCTCGTCGGCCGACGTTCGGCGCAGTTCCAGGCGCAGGAAGTCCGCCAGGAGTTGGTGGTAGCGAAACCACGTGCGCTGGGCGTCGAGCGAGACGACGAACGCGTTCGCTTCCTCCAGGGCCAGCAGCATCTGCTCGGAGCCCGAGCGGCCGGCCAGCAGGTCGGCGAGCTCACCGTTCATCCGGTCGACCAGCGAGGTTCGCAACAGCATGCGCTGCACCTCGCTCGGTTGGCGCTCGAGCATCTCGGCCATCAGGTACTCCCCGATGGCGCGGTCGGTCCCGGAGAACTCGGCCACGAAGCGCTCGGGCTCCGGGTGACCGGTAAGCGAGATCACCGCCAGGCGCAGGCCGGCCGCCCACCCCTCGGTACGCTGGTGCAGCGCGGACACCCCGTCGCCGGACAGGCCGATCCCGGCCCCGGCCAGCAGCTCGCGGGTCTCGGCCTCGGTGAACCGCAGATCGCCGGCGCGGATCTCGGCGATCGCGTCGGCAAGCCTGAGCCGGTGCAGTCTGATCTGCGGATCCCGGCGGGAGGACAGCACCATCCGTGCATTGCCCGGCAGATTCGCGACGAAGTAATCGAGCTGTGCGAAGGCGTCCATCGACCGCAGCTCGTGGAGGTCGTCGATGATCAGCACGACCGGTTCGGCCTGCTCGGCGAGCTCCGACAGCATGAAGTCGATGACCTCGTACATGTCCGGTACGGTGGCCGGCGCAGGAACTGTCAGGGGCGCGGGCTTGCGGATCGCCTTGAGGACGGCGCACCAGAACCGCTGTTCGTTCTGCTGGTCACGCTCGACGGACACGAACGCGACCCGGCGAAGCTTCGCCGAGTGGTCGGCCCACGCACGCAACAGCGAGGTCTTGCCACTTCCCGGAGGCGCCGAGACGACCGTCAGACGTTTGGTCATGGCGCGATCGAGCAGCTGAAGGAGATCGTTGCGGTCGAGCAGGCCCCGGGCGCCCGAAACGTCGTGCGCGACCGGCTGCGGCACATGCTCCCCACGCTGTCCCGACACCAGGTTGGTCATGTTGGCCTTCCAGCGGCTGCCGAACGTGGGCCAGAACCAGCCCATACTACAGTCGGGCTTCCCCCACACAACGGCCTCCACAGCGTCGGCGTGCGGTCGCCCGGGCGACGGCGCGGCATCACCGGAATCCGGCGACGACACATCGCCGACACGTTGGCGACAATTCCCCCGTGACCACCACGAACCTACTGGCCGCCCGGGCCGGCTTCTACCGGGTCGGGGACCTCGACCTCAACCGGATCGGCTACGGCACGATGCAGCTCGCCGGCCCGGGCGTCCTCGGGCCGCCACACGACCGCGCCGCCGCCGTCGAGGTGCTGCGGACCGCCGTCGAGCTGGGCGTCAACCACATCGACACGGCCGACGCCTACGGGCCGTACATCACCAATGAGATCATCCGGGAGGCGCTCTTCCCGTACGGCGATGACGTGCACATCGTGACCAAGGTCGGGGTCGTCCGCGACGACCAGGGCGGCCGGCTGTCCGGCAACTCGCCGGAGTCGCTACGCGCGCAGGTACACGACAACCTCCGCCGACTCGGGCTCGACGTGCTCGACGTGGTCAACTTCCGGACCCTCGCCGGTATGTGCCCTACTTCCCGCTCGGCGGCTTCTCGCCGGTACAGTCCGATGTGCTGTCCTCGGTCGCCGAGCGGCTCGGCGCGAACCCCATGGCGGTCGCCCAGTCCTGGCTGCTGCAGCACTCGCCGAACATCATGCTGATCCCGGGCACCTCGTCGGTCGATCACCTGAGCGAGAACATCGCCGGCGCGGCCCTGGTCCTGCCGGCCGACGCCGTGGCCGAGCTGGACGCGATCTGAGCAGCGGCCGCCGAGCAGGAATCCGGACCATTCCGGGAAAGGATCCGTTGGTCAGCAGGGCGCCGGCGTCTCCTGCCCGTTCTGGAGGTTCGAGAGCATGTGGCGCACCAGGCGTTCCAGCTCTTGCACCTCTGCAGGGGCGAGCCCGGCGACGGTGACGCGTTCGAGGTCACCCCAGACGTTCTCGACGCGTCCGTGGATGGCACGCCCCTCATCGGTCAGGCTGACGAGGGTCACCCGCCGGTCAGTCTCC
Organism: Microbacteriaceae bacterium; assembly: GCA_025463615.1. The sequence goes on from JAODAU010000370.1 coordinate 3,766, forward strand.
GACGGAACCCGCTCGACGATGCCCGCCTTCTCCATGCGCGCGAGCATCTTCGCGGTTGTGGGCGGTTCGACGCCCAGCCATCGGGTGAGCTCGGCCTGGGACTGCGGGGGCGAATCGAACAGGCGCATGACGATCAGCTCCTGGCCGGCACTGAGCCCCGTCTCCCGCAGCAGCTCCTGCGACTTGGCCCGGTGCGCCCGCGCCAGGGTCGGGATCAGCGGACTGATCACCCCCTCGACCGTGGAGGTGAAGTCAGCGGGTTTTGCGTTCACAACCCTCCCCGGACTAATAGTTAGCCGACTTACATTCTCGTGTAGTGTCCACCTCGATCAGGGAGAACATCATGACCACAAGTGTCACACCTTCCGCCGACTCGCGGCTGATCGCCGTCGTCGGCGCGACCGGCAACCAGGGCGGCGCTGCCGTCGACGCGCTGCTGGAGCGGGGCGCGCGGGTGCGGGCCCTCGTGCGCGATCTCGGTGCGCCGGCCGCGCAGCGCCTGGCCGACCGCGGTGTCGCATTGACGGCCGGCGACCTGACGGACGCCGCATCGCTCGACATCTTGTTCGACGGAGTGGATGCCGCGTTCACGATGACCACACCGATCCCCGGCGGCACCGAACACGAGACCGCCGTCGGCGTCGCGATCGCGGATGCCGCCGCCCGCGCGAAGGTGCCACATCTCGTGTTCAGCGCCGTCGGCGGCGCCGAGCGCGGATCCGGCGTGCCGCACTTCGAGAGCAAGCGCCGCGTCGAAGAGCGCATCGAATCGCTCGGCATCCACCACACCTTCCTGCGCCCGGTCTTCTTCATGGAGAACCTCGCAGGCTTCTCGACCAGCGTCGAGGACGGCCAGGTGGTCGTACGGATGGCGATGCCCGGCGACATCCCGCTGCAGATGATCGCCGTCCGCGACATCGGGAAAGCCGCGGCCGCGATCCTGCTCGGCGGAACGGCGGTCGAAGGCGCCAGCGTGGAGATCGCCGGCGACAGCCTGACAGGCGAACAGATCGCTCAGGCGATCGGCGCGCACGCCGGCCTTCCCGCGCGCTACGAGGCATTGCCGCTCACGGCCATCGCCTCCTTCCGGGACACCGCCGAGATGTTCCGGTGGTTCACCGAGACTCCCGCCTACCAGGCCGACTTCGCCGCGGCACGCGCGCTCGTGCCCGACATCCTCGACTTCCCCTCCTGGCTCGCCTCGTCGGGCTGGAACCCCAACGCGTAACCCGCACGGGAAGGAGAACCGCATGACTACCTCAACCGTCGCGACTCCCGTCTGGACCCGCGGTCTCATCGCGGCCGCCGTCGCTGCCGTCGTCAATGTCGTCATCCGTCTGATCGCGTCCGCCGCGGGGGCGGACATGCTCGTCGACGCGCAGAACACCTCGACGGCCGTGACGCCTGCGGCCGTGCTCATCGCAACGACGCTCCCGATCGTCCTCGGCGGAGTCTTCGTCTGGCTGTTGGCTCGGCGCACGCCGCGCGCCCAGGTCGTGTTCGCCTGGGTCGGACTGATACTGGGCGTCGCCACCACCCCCGTCCCGCTCCTGTCGGCGCACGACATCGCCACGGGCCTCTCCCTAGCGCCCATGCACGTCGTCGCGGGGGCGGCCTGGTTCTCCGCGATGATGCTGGGGGCGAAGAAGA
>JAODAU010000419.1 GCA_025463615.1 Microbacteriaceae bacterium
CTGCGGCACGCGCGCGTCGTGCTCCACCAGCCCGTGGACCAGGGGCGCGGCACCATCCCCGACCTGATCCTGCGGGCCGACGAACTGGTTCGGGTTCGCTCCGACCTCGAGGAGGTCCTCAGCGAGCACACCGGGCGGGACGTGGAGAGCCTGCGTCGGGACACCGACCGGGACCGGGTGTTCACCGCGGCGGCGGCGAGGGACTACGGGCTGGTCGACCTGATCCTGTCCAGTCGTGCCGAGCGGGAGTTCGCGGCTTAGGCCGCCATCAGGAGCGAGGCGCCGTCGGTTATCGCTGGCCGAGCGAGAGAGGTAGTGGAACGGAAGTCGAGCACCTCCGCGGTACCCGTCTGCAGGCCGCTCACGACGAGCACCAGCACGTCGGCCAGGGAGGAGTCCAGCGCTCCGATCACGGCGGCGAGCATCTCGCTCGAGGCATCTTTTCGACCGCGCTCGATCTCGGAGAGGTACTGCGACGAGATCCCGGCGCGAACGGCCGTGTCGACCAGCCGCTCGCCGCGCGCCAGCTCACGCAGTCGGCGGCCGAGGGCGCGTCGCCACAGTTCATCCATCGCGCGGAAATCTCTCGACGGCGTCGGGTCGGGCGTCTGGCTCACCAGCCCAGTAAAGCAGGGGCCGTGGGGCGGAGTCACCGTCGTTCTGCTGACAGCAGACAGCCCGTCTACTCGGCTTCGATGCCGAACGCCGTCGCCAGGCGCTGGATCTTCTGCGCGCGACCGAGTCGAGGCAGGTCGCTGCCGTCGCGGATGACCCTGCCGCGCGATTCGAAGTCCGCGAGGAAGTCGCGGGCCCACGTGACGTCGGATCGGGTCGGGCTGATCGTCTCGTTGATCACGGCAAGTTGGCTCGTCTCGAGGCACAGCTTGCCGGTCAGCCCGAGCGCGACAGCGAGGGATGACTGTTCCCGGAGCACGGAGTGGGCGGTGCCGACCGTGGGCCCGTCGATCGGGCCGGGCAGGTTTCCGATGCGGCTCGACACCACCAGGCGCGATCGCGGATACGCCATGGCGAGGTCATCCGAACTGGCCCCGGTATCGCGGCGGTAGTCGCCGCTGCCGAAGGCGAGACGGAACGCTCCGCGCGCCCGCGCGATGTTCGTGGCTTCCTCGATGCCGAGGGCCGACTCGACGAGCGCGAGCACCGGCGTGTGACCCTTGAGCCGGTCGAAGGTCTCGGTGACGTGTTCGCCCGCCTCCGTCTTCGCGAGCATCACGCCCGCCAGGCCGGGGAGCCCCATGAGTGCGTCGACGTCATCCGACCAGAACTCGGACGACCGGTCGTTGATGCGCACCCAGGTCGGGGCAGACGTCGCGAGCCACTCGACGACCGCCTCGCGCGCCGCCGGCTTCAGCTTCGGGTCCACCGCGTCTTCGATGTCGAGGATGACCTGGTCGGCCTGCGAATTGCGCGCCGGGTCGAAGAGCTCCGGGCGATTGCCATTGACCAGCAGCCAGGATCGGGCGATGTCCGCGCCGGCCGGGAATCGGACTTCGTTGGTAAGCGACACCGTCAGAGCCTAACCAGCTTTCGGTCGTCGGTGCGGATGATGCGGTCGCGTGAAGCACGGCTTTGGCATCATTGCGGTGAGCCCTCACCACCCCCGATAGCATTTCCCCGTGCCCACCACACCGAAGCACGACCCCACGCGCAGCTCCGGCGAGCGCGTCCTCATCCTCTCGGCCGGCGTCGGATCGGGCCACAACAGCGCCGCCGCGGCCGTGAGGCTCGCCGCCGAGGCGCGCCCCGACGTCGCCGAGGTGCAGGTCGTCGACGTGCTGCAGCACAGCACGGTCCTCTACCGCGACCTGCTGGGCAAGGGCTACTTCGTGCTGGTGGAGAACGCGCCGTGGCTGGTCGACTGGGGGTACGACGCCAGCGACCAGCCGTTCCGCCGGCGCGGGCCGATCGACCCGTGGACGCGGGCGAACGCGATGCCGACCGTCAGCGAGATCCGGCAGTTCAAGCCGACCGCCATCATCTGCACGCACTTCCTGCCCGCCCAGCTGGTGGCGTCGCTGCTCGCCCGCGGGGTGATCGACGCGAAGACCGCGGTCGTCACCACGGACTACGACTTCCAGGGGCTGTGGCTCACGAGTGCGTTCCACGCCCTGTTCGTGGCGCGGGAGGAGGCCAGGGTGCAGCTGACCGCGCTGGGGGTGCCCGACGACCGGGTGACGGCCACCGGCATCCCGGTCGCCGAGACCGAGCCGGATGCGCCGGTGCGCGACCCGGCGAAACCTCCGATGCTGCTCATCTCCGCGGGCGCGTCGGGCGGGGACTACGCGCTTGCGGTTGTGCGGCAGACGATGCACATGCGCTCGCCGGTGACGGTGACCGTGGTGTGCGGGCGCAACGCGGAGCTGAAGCGGCGCGTCGAGCAGCTGGTCGCCCCCGCCGCGGACCGCTACCGCGTGCTCCGGTTCACCACCGAGATGCCCACGCTGCTGCGGGAGGCCGACCTCTTCGTCGGCAAGCCCGGCGGCCTCTCGGCCTCCGAGTGCATGGCCGCGGGCCTGCCCATGGTGCTGGTGAACCCCATCCCGGGCCAGGAGGTGCGCAACGGCGACTACCTCATGGAGCAGGGCGCCGCCATCCGCTGCAACACGCCGCTCACGATCGGCTGGAAGATCGACCAGCTGCTCGCCGAGCCCGGTCGCCTCCAGCGGATGCAGGCCGCGGCGCACCGCATCGGCCGCCCCGCCGCCGCCTCCGACGTGCTGGGCCGCCTGCTCGACGGCGACCCGCGCCCGCTGATCGTGACCCGGGGCGCGCAGAAGTCGATCCTCGGGGCGAGCGAGCGACGGATGATCGCCAGCGAACTCACCGGCGACGCGGCCCTGGTGCGACTCGTCGACCCGGTCGCGAAGAGCACCGTTGCGCTGCTCACCGCCGAGGACCTGGTCGACCTCAGCAGGCGGTACGGCGGCGCCGAGGGGGAGCTGGTGCTGCGGCACGACGAGTCGTGGGCGCCGGTGCGCGGCGCGGCGAAGCGCCTGCTGCGCGCGGTGCTGCGCGACGACGCGTCACTCGAGGTGCGGGTCGAGGCGCTCTCGGGTCACTCCGCCTGACGCAGCGGGCGGGCATCCGCCCAGTCCGTGGGGCTGTGCTCGGCGACGAGGATGCCCCACTCGCCCGGCCGGGGCGACCACACCCGGGTCTCGGGGTCGCGCTGCAACGTCGGGCCGGCATCCAGCGCGACAGTCACGACCGTGTCGGCGGCCGCCTCGAGCCTCACCTTCCGGTAGCCGACGAGCTGCGCCACGGGCCGGTCGAGCGAGAGATCGGCGGCATACACCTGCACGACGGTCGAGCCCGCGCGCTCGCCGGTGTTCGTGACGCGCACCTCGGCGGAGCCGCCGTCGCTGTCGAAGGCGTGGCCGAGAAGCTCGTGCGCGAACGTCGTGTACCCGAGGCCGAAGCCGAACGGGTAGGCGGCGGTGTGGCCGTCGGCGTCCAGCATCCGCTGGCCCCAGCGGTCGTCGTAGACCACGGACTTGGCGGTGCTGTCGAAGTGCGGCAGGTGGGCGGCATCCGTCGGCACGACGAACGGCAGGCGGCCACCCGGCTCGGCAGCGCCGGTGAGCACGCGGGCCAGCGCCCTCCCGCCCTCCATGCCGCCGTACCAGGCGAGCACGAGGGCAGGCACGCTGCGCTGCCAGCGCTCGGTGAGGATGGCGCTGCCGCCCACCAGCACCACGACGGTGCGCGGGTTCGCGGCGGCCACCGCGGTGATCACGTCGATGTCGCCCTGCCGCAGCTCGAGCGACTGGCGGTCGCCGCCGCGCACGAACCGCGAGGCCAGGTGGGCAACCCGCACGGTGAGGTCGCGGAGCGGGCCCGACCGCAGCGCCCGGCCGAACACCCCGACCTCGACGCCGCCCGTGACCACGGACTCGCCCTCGTCGTGCTGGTCGAGCCCGACTACGACGATCGCGGCATCCGCCTCCGCGGCGGCGGCTGCCGCGGCCTTCGCCCCGGATGCGGTCGTGATGCGCGTCCCCGGCAGCGCCTCGCGCAGACCCTGCAGCGGCGAGACCGTGGTGGGCGGCCGCACGCGCGACGAACCGTGGTCGCCGAGGTTGGCCCGATCCGCCAGTCGTCCGACCACGGCGAGGTGCCGGATGCCGGGGTCGAGCGGCAGCAGCGGCGCGCCGGCGACCGGCTCGTTCTTGAGCAGCACCGTCGACTCCTCGGCCACGGTGCGCGCGAGTGCCCGGTGCGCGGGCGACGCGATCGCCCCGCGACCCGGCTTCGCGACGGCCGCGGTCGCCGCCCACAGCAGGGTGGTGCGCAGGATGCGGCGGGCCGACGTCAGCACGGTCGACATCGCCAGCGCGCCGGACCGGGCGGCCGCCGGCAGTTCGCGCGCGCGGAGCAGCTGCAGCGGCATCTCGATGTCCATGCCGGCGACCAGGCTGGCGAGCCCGTCGTGCGTGCCGAACACCCAGTCGCTCGTCACGAACCCGGGGAAACCCCACTCGTCGCGCAGCACGCCGGTGAGCAGGGGGCCGTTGACGTCCATGTACAGGCCGCGCACCCTGTTGTAGGCGGTCATCACGGACTCGGCGCCGGCATCCAGCACCGCCTTGAAATGCGGCAGGTACACCTCGTGCAGCGCGTGGTCGTCGACCTGCACGTCGACCTCGAACCGCTCGTTCTCCATCGAGTTGAGGGCGAAGTGCTTGACGCACGCCATCGTGTTCACGCGCAGGCCGCGGGTGAGCCCCGACGCCATGGTGCCGGTGAGCACCGGGTCCTCGCCGTAGCACTCCTGCGCCCGCCCCCACGCGGGATGCCGGAGCAGGTTGACGCACACCGAGGCCGAGTAGTTCGCGCCACGCGCCCGGGTCTCCAGGCCGATCGCGAGGCCGACCTGCTCCTCCAGCGCCGGGTCCCAGGTGGCGGCGCGGGCCATCGTCACGGGGAACGAGGTGGACCTGCCGAGCACCACGCCCCGGGCTCCGTCGCTGAACCGGATGCCGGGGATGCCCAGCCGTCGCACCGCGCCGGCCACGAACGGCCGCCGGTGCAGCAGCAGCGGGATGAGCGGCAGGATGCGGCGCGGCGAGTCACCGTCGAGCAGGCCGAGGAGCTCGACATCCGTCAGCCGGGCGACGAGGGTCTCGGCCGCGGCATCCGCGTCGAGCTCGCCGGCGCGGATCGCCCGGACAGCGTCGTCGTAGGGCGTGCGCGCTGTCGTCATGAAGTAAATTCTCCACCCCGTTCCGGCGCTCAGGGACCGAGCAGCGCCAGCGTGCGCACCGCCTCGGCCGTGCGCTCGACCACGAACGCGGCATCCTCGAGCGTGACGCTCTCGTCGAGCGTGAAGCGCACCGCGGTCTGCGCCACCGCGGGCGCGATGCCGAGCGCCGTGAGCACGTGCGAGGGCTCGTCGCTGCCCGCCGCGCAGGCGGAACCGCTCGAGCAGACGATGCCGTGGCGCTCCAGCTCGAGCAGCACGGCCTCGCCCGAGGTGCCGGGGAAGCAGAATGACGCGTGGTTCGGCATCCGTGAGTCGCGCGAGCCGGTGAGGAACGCGGTGGGCACGGCCGCGAGGATGCCGTCGACCAGCGCATCGCGCACAGTCGGCCCATGGCGGTGCCCGAGCGCCGTCGCCATGCCGACCGCGCCCGCGACGTTCTCGGTGCCCGACCGGCGCCCGCGCTCCTGGCCGCCGCCGTGCACGAGCGGCTCGAGGGGCAGAGCGCCGCGCACGGCGAGGATGCCCGTGCCCTTCGGCGCCCCCAGCTTGTGGCCCGCGACGGTGAGCGCGTCGACGCCGAGGGTGGCGAGGCCGACATCCAGCCAGCCGGCGCTCTGCACGGCGTCGGTGTGGAAGGGCGCGCCGACCGAGTGCGCGACGGCGGCGAGGGAGGCGACATCCTGCACGGTGCCGATCTCGTTGTTGGCGTGGTGGATGCTGACCAGCGTGGTGTCGGGCCGCAGCGCCGAGGCGAGCGCGGCATCCGTCACCATGCCGTCGGGCTCGAGCGCCACGAACGTGACCTTGAAGCCGTGCAGCCGCACCAGGTAGTCGACGCTCTCGAGAATGGCCTCGTGCTCGATCGCCGTCGTGACGATGTGGCGCCCGCGCGGGGCGCCCAGCGCGATGCCCTTGATGGCGAGGTTGTCGGCCTCGGAGCCGCCCGACGTGAAGACGATCTCGCTCGGACGGGCCGACAGGGCGGATGCCGCGGCCTCCCGAGCCTGTGCCAGCGCCGCCGCCGCGCGCTCGCCGACCTCGTGGTGGCTGCTCGGGTTGCCGAATTCGCCGGTCAGGTACGGCCACATCGCCTCGAGCGCCTCGCGGCGCACGGGCGTGGTGGCGGCGTGGTCAAGATAGATCAACGTCGAGTCCGAGGTCCAGGGCGATCACGGAATGGGTGAGCGCGCCCACCGAGATGATGTCGACGCCGGTGGCGGCGATGTCGGCCACGGTCGACAGGTTGACGTTGCCGCTCGCCTCCACGAGCGCTCGCCCGGCCACGAGGGCCACGCCCGCGCGCAGCTCGTCGAGGCTGAAATTGTCGAGCATGATCGTGTCGACACCGCCGGCGAGTACCGGTTCGATCTGGTCCATGCGGTCGACCTCCACCTCCAGGTGGGTGGTGTGGCCGACCGTCGCGCGCACCTGGCGGATCGCGTCGGTGACGCTCAGCCCGCTCGCGGTGAGCACGGCGAGGTGGTTGTCCTTCGCGAGCACCGCGTCGCTGAGCGAGAAGCGGTGGTTGTGGCCGCCGCCGCTCACGACGGCATGGCGGTCGAGCACGCGCAGGCCGGGCACGGTCTTGCGGGTGTCGACGATGCGGGCGCGGGTGCCGGCCACGAGGGCGACGTAGGCCGACGTGGCGGTGGCGATCGCGGACATCCGCTGCACCAGGTTGAGCGCCACCCGCTCGCCGCGCAGGATGGCGCGGGCGTTGCCGGTCACCGTCGCGAGCACGTCACCCGGCTCGAAGCGGGTGCCGTCGGCACCCTTCACCGTTGCGGATGCCCCGACCGCGTCGAACGTCGCGGCGAAGACCTCGCCGCCGCTGAACACCCCGGGTACGCGCGCGACGAGGCTCGCGGTGGCGGTCGCCTCGGCGGGGATGAAGGCCTCCGAGGTCACGTCGCCCCAGGGCGCGTCCTCGGCGAGCCCCAGCGCGACGACCGCGTCGATCGCCTGTCGTGTCATCATGCGTGTGCCTCCTGGAGAACGGGTTGCGCGAACGTGAGCCGCCGGGCGTACGCCGGTGACGTGGCGGGGAAATCGCGGCGGTAGTGCGCGCCGCGCGACTCCTCGCGGTCGAGCGCCGCGCGGACGACCGCGCGGGCGAGGTCGAGCAGGTTGCGGTGCTCGAGGTCGGCGACCGTGTCGCCGGCGACGGTCCAGGAGGCGAGGGTGCGCGCGGCGGCCGCGAGCGTCGCACCGTCGCGGGTGATGCCCGCGGCATCCCACATCAGTCGCTGCAGCGCCGAGCGATCCACCGGCACCAACGAAAATTCAGGAGTCTGGTCATCGACGGTGCCCGACACGCCGGGATCCGGGAGGTCGACCGCGCCGAAATCCTGAATTTCCGAAGGGGGAGGAGCGTCGAGGGCGGCGGCCGCGCGCCAGGCGAAGACGAGCGACTCGAGCAGCGAGTTCGAGGCGAGCCGGTTCGCGCCGTGCACGCCGGTGTTCGCGGCCTCGCCGACCGCGAAGAGGCCGGGGAGCGAGGTGCGGCCGACGTCGTCGGTGCGGATGCCGCCCATCCAGTAGTGCGCCGCGGGCGTCACGGGAATCGGCGTGACACCCCAGTCGAAGCCGTGCGCCCGGGTCGTGGCGGTGAGCCCGGGGAAGCGACGCTCGAGGAACGCGCCGCCGAGCGCGGTGGCGTCGAGCAGCACGGGCGCGCCGCCCTGCGCGGCCATCTGGTCGGCGATGCCGCGGGCCACGACATCCCGCGTGGCGAGCTCGGCGTCGGGGTGCGCGTGCTGCATGAACCGTTCGCCGTCCGCCGAGAGCAGCACGGCACCCTCGCCGCGCACTGCCTCCGAGATGAGCGGGTTACCCGGCACCGCGAGCGAGGTCGGGTGGAACTGGTAGAACTCAAGGTCGCCGAGGGCGGCGCCCGCGCGGAGGGCGGCCGCGACCCCATCGCCGGTCGCGACCGACGGGTTGGTCGTGTGCGTGTAGAGGTGCCCGGCTCCGCCGCTGGCGAGGATGACGGCGTCCGCATCCACCTCGAAGTTCACGCCGTCGGCGAGCAGCGAGACGCCCGCCACCCGCCCCTCGCGAACGACGAGGTCGCGCATGAACGTGCGCTCGTGGATCGCGACACCGGAGCGGCGGATGCGCTCGATCAGCGCGAGCTCGATCGCGAGCCCCGTGGCATCCCCGTTCGCGTGGATGACGCGCGCCTGGCTGTGCGCCGCCTCCCGCCCGCGCGCCAGGGCTCCGTTCGCGTCGCGGTCGAACCGCACGCCCAGCGCGATCAGGTCCCGAACGCGTGCCGGCCCCTCGGCGCAGAGCACCTCGACCGCGTGCCGGTCGTTGAGCCCCGCGCCGGCGGCGAGCGTGTCGGCGATGTGCGACGCGACCGAGTCGTCGTCGAACAGCGCCGCCGCGATGCCGCCCTGCGCATACCGCGTGTTGCTCTCGGCGAGCTCCGACTTGGTGACGAGCACGACGTCGTGCCGCCTCGACGCCTCGAGCGCGGCGATCAGCCCGGCGATCCCGGTGCCGACCACGACCACCCTCACGGCCGCGCCGCCAGCATGCGCTCGAGCGCGACCTTCGCGTTCGCCTTCACCGCGTCCGGCACCGTGATGCGGTTGACGACCTCGCCGCGCACGAGCGCCTCCAGCACCCACGCCAGGTACCCCGGGTGGATGCGGTACATCGTCGAGCACGGGCACACCACGTCGTCGAGGCAGAAGATCTCGTGCTGCGGGAACCCCGCCGCGAGCCGGTTCACCATATTGATCTCGGTGCCGATCGCGAATGTGGTCGGCTCGGTCGCGGACGCGACGGCCTTGCGGATGTAGTCGGTCGAGCCCGCCTCGTCCGCGGCATCCACGACCTCCATCGGGCACTCGGGGTGCACGATCACGCGCACGCCGGGGTGCGCGGCCCGCGCGCGGTCGACCTGGTCGACGGTGAAGCGCTTATGCACGCTGCAGAACCCGTGCCACAGGATGACCCGCGCGTCGACCAGCGCCTCGGCCGTGTTGCCGCCGAGCGGCTTGCGCGGGTTCCACATGGGCATGCGCGAGACCGGCACGCCCATCGCCTTGGCGGTGTTGCGCCCGAGGTGCTGGTCGGGGAAGAAGAGCACGCGCTGCCCGCGCTCGAACGCCCACTCGAGCACGGTCGCCGCGTTCGACGAGGTGCAGACGATGCCGCCGTGCTCGCCGCAGAACGCCTTGAGCGCGGCCGACGAGTTCATGTAGGTGACGGGGATGACGGGCACCCGGCCCGCGGCATCCGGCTCCGTGCCGTAGATGCGCTCGAGCGCGGCCCAGGCATCCTCGACCGAGTCGATGTCGGCCATGTCGGCCATCGAGCACCCGGCGGCCACGTTGGGCAGGATGACCGCCTGCCCCTCCCGGGCGAGGATGTCGGCGGTCTCGGCCATGAAGTGCACGCCGCAGAACACGATGGCCTCGGCATCCGGAACCGTCTGCGCGGCGTTCGCGAGCTGGAACGAGTCGCCCAGGAAGTCGGCGTGCTGCACCACCTCGTCGCGCTGGTAGAAGTGGCCGAGAACGACCACGCGGCTGCCGAGCTCCTGCTTGGCGAGGCGGATGCGGTCGTGCAGCTGCTCGTTCGTGGCCCGCTGGTACTCCAGCGGCAGCGCGCCCTGGCGCGGCGATCCGACGGGGATGACGTCGCCCATGGATGACCCCGGACCGTACCCCGGCACGGTGTCGAAGTTCCACGGACCCTGCGCGAGGTCGGGCGTGCAGACCGCGCCCGCCGCCTGGCCGTTCGTGATCCGCTGGATGGTGCTGTCGACCGACGTCATTCTGGTTCCCTGGTTTCTGCGGTGGTGGTGAGCGGCCCGTTGTCTGAGATGGCGACCGACTCGTTGTAGCGGTAGAGGCGCGGGGGGCGGTGTCGGCCGCCGGTGAGGTGCTCGTTCGTTGCGATGATCGCGTTCGACGCCTCCATCTGGCGGCGGAAGTTGGCCGGGTCGAGCGGGCGACCGAGCACGGCCTCGTGCACCTCGCGCAGCTCGGCGAGGGTGAAGGTATCGCCGAGGAAGGCGCGCGCGATGCGGGAGTACTCCATCTTGGTGCGGAGCCGCCAGAGGGCGTATTCGACGATCAGGTTGTGGTCGAAGGCGAGCGGCGGCAGCTCGTCGGCCGGGAACCAGCGCACGTTCTCGCCGATGGTGGCGAGGCTCGCCTCGTCGCTGCGCACCAGCGCCCAGTAGATGATCGAGACGACGCGAGTGCCCGGCGAGCGGTCCACGTCGCCGAACGCGTAGAGCTGCTCGAGGTAGCGAGGGTCGAGGCCGGTCGTGTCGAGCAGGTTGCGACCGGCCGCGGCCACGAGGCTCTCGGTCTCGCGCACGAGCCCGCCGGGGAGGGCCCAGCTGCCCATGTGCGGCTCCTTGATGCGGCGCACGAGCGGCAGCCGCAGCGACGCGCGACTCTCGTCGTCGCTGCGGAGGGCGAAGATGACGGTCGATACCGCGAGATCCATGGCGCCCTCCTCAGAGTTAAAGTCGCTGTGACCTTAAGCCATTTTACCCCTTCGGGTCGGATGCACCCATACTGGCAGCGGGCACCGCGACGAGGTCGCCCACGCACACGTCGCTGAGCGGGTCGGGGATGCTGCGGCGCAGCGAGGGCAGAACGGTGGGGGGTCATCGGGACGACATCCCCTGGGATAACGGCATGCGCCAAGCCTGCGCCGGGCGAACGCGCGCCGACCGAACCCTTACGACATCGGAACGCCGGCCCGCCGGATCCTGACGCCGCGCTAACGAGCGCACGGATCCCGTTCGGATTCGTCGCGTGGTCGCACGGAGTTCGTTAGGGCCGCCCGATGCCCGATCGCGACGGCGTAGACCGGGGTCATGACAAGTGACACACTGCACGATGTCGCCGGGCTCTGGCCCGCGCACTCGATCTGGAGCGGGCTCGACATGACCGTCGCGGGGGTGTCCATGCTGCGGCTCGTCGACTGGGCGGGCACGCCGTGCGTGCACAACTGCGAGGGCCCCGCGTCGGTCGTGGTCGCCCGCGTGACGTCCGTCGCGGTCAGCGCGACCGGCGCGGTCGAGGTCACGATCGACGCCGACCTCGACGGCTGCAGGCCCATCGTGGAGGCCACTCGGATGATCGGCCGAGAGCCCCGCTGCGCCCGCTTCGACATGCTGGTGCGCAGCCCGAAGGATGACGCGCTCAACTACGTCGTGCGGGCGCTCCCCGCCGACATCACGGCCGGCGACCTCCTGGCGTTCCCCTGCGTCGGCGCCTCGGCGCTGCACGACGTGCGGGTCGCCTGAGCTATGCCGCCGCGCGATTGCCCAGGCGCAGCGTGGTCGCGCCGATACAGGTGTCCTCAACGTAGGTGAGCCCGGCATCCTGGGCGATGGATCGGGCCTCCTCGGAGGCGATGCCCAGCTGCAGCCACAGGGTCTTCGTGCCGATGGCGACTGCGTCGCGGGCGATGCCCGGCGTCTCGTCGGCGGGCCGGAAGACATCCACGATGTCGACCGGGAACGGGATGTCGCGCAGCGACGCGTAGGCGCGCCGGCCGAGGATCTCGGTGGCCTTCGGGTGCACGGGGATCACGTCGTAGCCAGCCTCGATGAGGATTGTGGCGATTTTGCTAGACGTCTTCTCCGGGTCGGTCGAGAGGCCCACGACGGCCACGGTGCGGGCCGCGTCGAGCAGGGACTTGAGGTCTGCGTCATCCATGGCACTGTGAACACCGGCGTCGCGAAAGCAATTCCACATTTTTTTCCCGGGACTTGTCCGATCGCCGTGGGCGAGTTCGTTGCGGTTGTGAGAGGCAGCCCAGAGGGGGCGCCGCGAAGGCAGGAGATGTCATGAGAAAAATCGTCGTCATTTCGATGATCACCCTGGACGGCGTGATGCAGGGCCCGGGCGGCCCCGGCGAGGACACGTCGAACGGGTTCGCCCACGGCGGCTGGACCGCCGGCTTCGGCGACGAGGTGTTCGCCGAGCGCTTCGCCGCGCAGATGCAGCCCGCCGAACTGCTGCTGGGCCGCAGGACCTTCGACATCTTCGAGGCCTACTGGCCCGAGCACGCCGACGGCTGGCCCGGCATCAACGAGTCCACGAAATACGTCGTCTCCGAGACGAGGGATGCCGCGGGATGGAGCAACTCCGTCTTCCTGCACGGCCTCCCGGCGGTGAAGGCGCTCAGGGAGTCGGATGGCCCGGAGCTCCACGTCTGGGGCAGCGGCCGCCTCATCCAGGCCCTGCTCGAGAACGACCTGGTCGACGAGCTGCGGCTCACGATCTTCCCGGTGACGATCGGCGAGGGCAAGAGGCTGTTCGACGGCGGGGCGATTCCGGCGGCATTCTCGCTGACGGAGTGCGTCGGCACCCCGAGCGGCCTCATAATGGCCAACTACGAGCGCGCCGGCGAGCTCACGCTCGGCACGGTCGGCGACTGAGGAGAGGGCGGATCATGCAGTATCTCGTTTCCGTGATCGACGACGGCCAGGCGCTTGCCGCGGGCCGCGACGAATCCGCGACCGCGGCCGAACAGGCCGCCATCGACGTCTTCAACGAACGCCTGCAGGCCGACGGCAACTGGGTGTTCGCCGGCGGGCTGGGCGGGGCGGAGGTCGCCACGACCATCGACAACCGGGAGGGTCGCGGCATCGTGACCGACGGCCCGTTCGTCGAGACCAAGGAGTTCCTCGCCGGGTTCTGGATCATCGAGGCCGCCGACCTCGACGAGGCCCTCGCGCTCGCGATGGACGCGTCGACCGCCTGCAACCGCAAGATCGAGGTGCGGCCGTTCCTCCAGCCGTGAACGGCGTGACGGAGGCGATCGCCCGGGCCCACCGCGAGGAGTGGGGCCGGGTGGTCGCCACGGTCAACCGTCGGTTCCGCGACCTCGACATCGCCGAGGATGCCGCCGCCGAGGCCTTCGCGATCGCCGTCGAGCGCTGGCCGCTCGACGGCGTGCCCCCGAACCCTGGCGCCTGGCTCACCACAACGGCGGGCAACCGGGCCATCGATCGCATCCGGCGCGAGAGCAAACGCGCCGACAAATACAGGGAGGCGATGCTGGTGTTCGACGACGAACCCGCGGAACCGGTCGGCGCCGTCGACGACGATCGCCTGCGGCTCATCTTCACCTGCTGCCACCCGGCGCTCTCCATGGAGGCCCGCGTCGGCCTGACCCTCCGGATGCTCGGCGGCCTCACCGTCGCCGAGATCGCGCGGGCCTTCCTCGTCGAGGAGCCGGCGATGGCGCGCAGGATCACGCGGGCGAAGGACAAGATCCGGCAGGCCGGCATCCCGTACCGCGTGCCGTCGGAGCGGGACCTGCCCGGACGCATCTCCGGCGTGCTCGCGGTGATCTACCTCGTGTTCAACGAGGGCTACCTGGCGACGGGCGCGGGCTCCGAGTCGATCCGCGACGAGCTCACGGGCGAGGCGATCCGGTTGACGCGGCTGCTCCACGGGCTGCTTCCGGACGACGGCGAGGTCACCGGCCTGCTCGCGCTCCTGCTGCTCACCGAGGCGCGACGCGCGGCCCGGCTCTCGGCGGCCGGCGAGCTGGTGACCCTCGACGAGCAGGATCGGGCGCTCTGGAGCGTGCCCCTCATCGCCGAGGGCCACGCGCTGGTGCGTGAACGGCTCGCCACCGGCCTCGCGCCGGGGCGGTACCAGCTGCTCGCGGCGGTCAACGCGGTGCACACGTCGGCCCGCGACATCCGCGACACCGACTGGTCGCAGGTGGTGGCCCTCTACGACCAGCTCGCGGCGCTCGACCCGTCCCCGGTCGTCGCCCTCAACCGCGCGATCGCCGTGGCCGAGCTGGACGGCCCGGATGTCGCCCTGGCCCTGGTCGACCCCCTCGCCGCCGCGCTGGCCGGCTACCACCCCTTCCACGCGGCCCGCGCCGACCTGCTGCGGCGGCAGGGGCGCACGGTCGAGGCCCGGGCGGCGTACGACCCGGCGATCGAGCTCTCGGGCAACGACGCGGAGGCCGCCGCGCTGGCCCGCCGCCGCGACGCGCTCGGCGCGTAGCACCGCGATACCGTTGAGCATGGACCCCATCGAGGCGCTCAGTGAGATCGCGTTCCTGCTCGAGCGGGAGCGGGCATCCGAGTTCAAGACGAAGGCGTTCCGCACTGCGGCCGCCGTGCTCGCGAAGGTGCCCGCCGACCAGCGGCAGGCGCAGGTGCAGAGCGGCCAGCTCAAGCGCACGAAGGGCATCGGCGGCACCACCTACGAGGTGATCGTCGAGGCGCTCGCCGGCGACACCCCGCAGTACCTGCTCGACGCGCGGGGGCGGGAGGAGAAGGTCGACGGCGGGGAGAAACTCCTCGCGAAGCTGCGCGGCGACCTGCACGCGCACAGCGACTGGTCCGACGGCACCACCCCGATCGAGCTGATGGCCGCGACCGCCCAGGCGATCGGTCACGAGTACCTCGCGCTCACCGATCACTCGCCGCGGCTGAAGGTCGCGAACGGGCTCACCGCCGAGCGGCTGCGCAAGCAGCTCGACGTCGTCGCCGACATCAATACGGGGGCGAGCGGCTTCCGGCTGCTCTCGGGCATCGAGGTCGACATCCTGGATGACGGCGGCCTCGACCAGACCGACCAGCTGCTCGGCCGGCTCGACATCGTCGTCGCGAGCGTGCACTCGAAGCTCAAAATGGAGTCGCGCGAGATGACCGAGCGGATGCTGGGTGCCGTCACCAACCCGCGCACCAACATCCTCGGCCACTGCACCGGTCGCCTGGTGGAGGGGTCGCGGGGGACCCGGCCGCCGTCATCCTTCGACGCGAAGGCCGTGTTCGCGGCGTGCGCGGCCAACGACGTCGCGGTCGAGATCAACTCGCGGCCCGAGCGTCGGGACCCGCCCGGGCCGCTCATCGACCTAGCGCTGGAGGCAGGATGCCTGTTCAGCATCGATACGGACGCGCACGCGCCAGGCCAGCTCTCGCTGCTTGACCACGGGGCCGCGCGGGCGGAGGCCCACGGCATCCCGCCGGAGCGGATCGTGACCACCTGGCCGCTCGACCGGCTGATCGAGTGGGCGAAGGGCTAACCCTCGGCGCGCACCGGGAGCAGGGTCTCCGCGGCTCGCGCCACGATGATCACCCGGGCCGCCGCAAGCGCGGAGCCGCCGATCGCCACCAGGGCGAGCACGGATGCGACGACGATCGTGATCGCGTGCGCCATCGGTTGCGCGAAGACGAACCACGCCACCACCGAGGCGAGGGCGATCACCGCGACGAGCACGATCGCGCGCACGGCGGCGACCGCCACGACGGCCCGCCTCATCGTCCGGCCTCCACGATCCGCTTCAGCACGCCCAGGTTGTCGCGCATCCCGCGCTTGAACAGGCCCTCGGCGAGCGGCGCGAACAGGGCCGCGGGCCCCGGGAGCCCCTCGCCGCTGATCGACCCGTTGAGCACGAGCCGCGTGCCGTCACCCGCGGGCGCGACGGTGTAGCGGTAGACGAACGGCGTCGGCCCGCGCTGCGAGGCGAAGGTGACCCCCGTGCCGTCGACGAGGTCGGTGAGCTCCACCTCGTTCTCCGCCGGGCCGCCCGGCAGGTCGCGATAGACGAGGTAGCGGGTGCCGATCCCGCCGGTGCCATGGATGCGGTCGACCCGCTTCACCGCGGAGTACCACCGCGGCATTGTGGCGAAGTCCGCTATGAAGGCGAACACGTCGCGCGGCGGCGCCGCGATGGTCAGGTCCAGTTCGAAAGCCACGTTTTCTCTCCAATAGATGTCGTGTCATATGTTTGCAACAACCATTAAGTGACACGACATGTATTAAAGTCAAGTGCATGGATGCGATCGAGGAATTCCGTTACCTGGTGCTCGCGGTGCAGCGCGAGGGCAACCGGGTGTTCGCGGCGCAGCTGCGCCCGCTCGGCATCACGCCGGCGCAGTCCGAGGTGCTGCGCGTGCTCGCGGAACGCCAGCCGCTCAGCATGTCCGACCTGGGGGAGCTGCTCATCTGCGAGTCCAGCGGCAGCCCGAGCCGCCTGGTCGATCGCCTGGTCGCGAGCGGCCACGTCAGCCGCGAACCCGGGGAGGATCGGCGTTCCGTGCGCCTGCAGCTCACCGAGGTCGGTGCGCGGGTCGCCGAGCAGATCGGCGCGGCGGAGCGCGAGCTGTACGCCGCGCTCGAACCGGCGCTGCGGGGCCAGCCGCTGGATGCCACCCTGCAGACGCTGCGGTCCGTGGCCGCGGGGTCTTCCGCGGGCCGGGCGCTCGCGCGCAGAATTGGCTAGGGAGGCGAGACGATGAGCGACGATCCCGAACACGACCCGACCAGGATGAGCAACCAGCCCGCGCTGCGCACGTCGCGCGGCGCCATCTGGCTGGTGGTGGGCGGCATCCTGGCGGCGATCGCGCTCACGGAGTTCATCCTGCTGCTCGGCGGCGCCACCCTGGTGCTGCCCGCGGTCGGCATCGTCGTGGTGGCCGTGCTCTATCTCGCGATGGTCGTCTGCGCGCTCGCGATCCCGGCGTCCCCGGCGCGACTTCGCGTGCTCGCGGGGCTGATGATCGCGATCGCGCTGGTGGCGCTCGTGCTGCTGGCGATCATCGCGAGTGTGAACGCGCGCGCCTGAGCGGCGTCAGTCGCCGACGGCCTGCCGCTGGCGCACGGCATCCCCGATCCCGGCGGGCAGCCGGATCGCGCTCACGACGGCGACGAGCGCGATCGCCCCCATCACCCCGAACGCGACCTCGAACGGCACGAGCGAACCCGCCGGATGCGCGATCTCGGCCACGCGCAGCGCCGTGCTCGCGACCGCGATGCCGAGGGCGACCGACAGCTCCTGCACCGTGGCCGAGAGCGTGTTGGCCGACGGGAGTTCGTTCGTCGGCACGTCCGCGAACTGGATCGTGTTGTAGGCGGTGAACCCGATCGAGCGGAAGACCCCACTGAGCAGCAGCGCGACGAACAGCCACAGCTCCGGAGTAGAGCGCCCGACCAGCGCGAAGACGACCAGGAACGCGACCGCCGCAACGGTCGAGACCACGAGCACGGTCCTGAACCGGAACGCCCGCAGGATCGGCGTCGTGAGCGGCTTGATGCCCACGTTGCCCAGGAAGATCGCGGCCACGAACAGGCCCGACCGCACCGGGTCGAAGCCCAGCGCGTTCTGCAGCAGCAGCGGGATCAGGAACGGCACGCTGGTCACGGCGGCCCGGTACGCGAGCCCGCCCGAGTTCGTGACCCGATACGACGGCCGCCGGAACGCACGCAGGTCGAAGAGCGGGTCATCCGTGGTGCGCAGGTGCCGGATGGCGGGCACGATGATCACCACGAACGTCACCAGCGACGCGACCGCCGCCACCAGCTGCCCCGAGGTCGACAGCAGCTCCGTGCCGAAGATGAGCGCGAACACCGCCACCGTGCAGAGGATGAGCCCCAGCCGGTCGAACGCGACGCGCCGCTCCTCGGTCTCGGCCAGCAGGCGCGCGGCGAGCAGGAACGCCACGATCCCGATCGGCACGTTGATGATGAAGATCCAGCGCCAGCCCACGGATGCCGTGAGCGCCCCGCCGATCAGCGGCGCCACGACCGGCGCCAGGAGCGCCGGCCAGGTGATGTACGCGATCGCCCGGATGAGGTCGGCCGGCCGCGTGTTGCGCAGCACGATCAGGCGCCCCACCGGCACCATCATCGAACCGCCGAAGCCCTGCACCAGCCGGAACACCGTGAGCACGACCAGGTTCGGCGAGAGGGCACACCCCACGGAGGCCAGCGTGAAGACCACGATCGCGGCGAGGTACACGCGTCGCCCGCCGAAGCGGGAGGCGAGCCATCCGCCGAGCGGGATGAAGGTGGCGCTGGCCACGAGGTAGGCGGTCGTCGCGACCGTGATCGACGTGGATGCCAGGCCGAAGTCACGCGAGATCGACGGCACCGCGGTGAACAGCACGGTGCTGTCCATCTGCTCCATGAACATCGTGGCCGCGACGATGACGGCCGACGCGCGACTCCAGTGCGGAGCGGCGGCGGAGGTCACCGGGTAAGACTATGGCCGGCTGAAGAGCAGCGGCGCGATCTCCCGCGCGAGCGCCTCCGCGCCGAGGTCGCCGTAGCGCGCGGCCAGCGCGCCGCTGTTCCAGAGGGATGCCAGGCCGTGCACCAAGGAGAAGGCCGCGAGGGGAGCGAACGGGCTCTGGCCGTCACCAGTGTTGGTGCGCACGCCCGCGACGCCCTCCAGGAGGGCGACCTCCGAGTCGGCCCGTGCGGCCAGGTAGCCGGGGTCCTCCGCGTCGATGGCCGCGGCCGCGTACATGACGGCGTAGTGGCCGGGATGCTCGACCGTCGCGAATCGCACGTACGCCACGGCCGCCTCGAGCAGGTCGCCGCTCGCGCCCCGGAGCGCGATCGAGAGGAGTCGGAATCCCTCGGTCGCGAGGGCGGTCAGCAGCCCGCGTTTGTCGATGAAGTGATGGGTGGGCGCCGCGTGCGAGACGCCGGCGCGGCGGGAGAGCTCGCGCAGTGACAGCGCCTCGACCCCCTGCTCGGTGATGGCGGCCGCGGCCTCCGCGAGGAGGGCGCCGCGCAGGTCGCCGTGATGGTAGGTGTCCGGGGTCACGACATCCATCGTACGGGCAGATCTTGTCATTGACAAGTTCCCTGCGGCCGTCCAATGTTGTCAGTGACAAGATTCGGAAGGAACCCGTCATGGCCCCGCTCATCACCCTCATCCTGTTCACCGGTCTCGGCCGCCTGGTAGGCCTGGCCTTGTGGCCCGCGCTCGACTCGTGGAGCGTCTCCGCGGCCATCGGGCTCGCCGCCATGTTCCTGCTCACCGCGGGGTCGCACTTCTCGAAGGCGCGGCGGGCGGGGCTCGTTGCCACCGTGCCGCTGCGGCTCCCCCGACCGGATGTCATCGTCTCCGTCACGGGCGTGCTCGAGCTCCTCGGCGCGATCGGCCTGCTCGTGCCCGTCACCCGCACTGCCGCCGCGATCTGCCTCGGACTGCTGCTCCTGGCGATGTTCCCGGCGAACGTCTACGCCGCGGGCGAGAAGCGCTCGCCGACCTCGCCCAACACGCCGCTCGTGCCGCGCACGATCTACCAGCTCGTGTTCCTGGCCGCGTGCGTGGTCGTCATCCTCGGGGTCTGAGCGCTGGCGCGAACGTCTAGCCGAGTCGTCCGTCGAGGGCGCGCCCTCCGCCGGTTTTGTACACCCCGACGACGTCGTTGAATTTCGCTGCTGGCCAGTGGCGGCCCCCGCAGCAGTGACAGATCGCGGGAACGGGTAGCAAGATACGATCACCGAATAGCTCGGTCCCTTTCACGTACGAACGGAGATAATCCGGATGTCCTCACTTGTCGATGAGATATCCGTCTTCGTTGCGTCTCCGTCCGACGTCGTGGATGAACGATTGGCCGTAAAACGCGCAGTTGATGATCTAAATGTTTCAGTGCGCGCTTCTGGCAGTCGTATCCGTTTCGTTGCGCGTGGATGGGAAGAAGTATTACCAGGCCAAGGCCGCGCCCAAGAGCAGATCAATCCACTCGTCGATGAATGCGACATCTTTATCGGCATTCTTGGAAAACGCCTTGGCTCGGCGACGGGCACTCACGAATCTGGGTTTATCGAAGAGTACGAGCGAGCCAAGGGCAGGTTTGAGCGGGGCGACCTCTCCCACCTTGCACTCTACTTTCTTGCCCTTCCGGATGAGACCCTAGAAGATCCCGGAGAGGAGCTCAAACGCCTTCTTCATTTCCGAGACGGGCTCAAGGACCGATTTGAAGCGCTAATTGGCACGTTCACTGGAGCACTCGCACTTCAATCCAAGATAGCGACATACCTCACAG
>JAODAU010000431.1 GCA_025463615.1 Microbacteriaceae bacterium
CGTGATCTTCCGCGAGCCGATCATCATCTCCAACATCCCGCGCCTGGTGCCCGGCTGGAACAAGCCGATCATCATCGGCCGCCACGCGTTCGGCGACCAGTACCGCGCCACCGACTTCGTGTTCAAGGGCAAGGGCAAGCTCACCGTGCAGTTCACGCCGGAGGACGGCTCCGAGCCGCTCAAGTTCGACGTCTACGACGCCCCCGACGACGGAATCGCCCAGGTGCAGTACAACCAGGACGCGTTGATCCGCGACTTCGCCCGCGCCTCGCTGAACTACGGCCTCACCCGCAACTACCCGGTGTACCTCTCCACGAAGAACACGATCCTCAAGGCCTACGACGGCCGCTTCAAGGACATCTTCCAGGAGATCTTCGACACCGAGTTCAAGGAGGCGTTCGACGCCGCCGGCCTCACCTACGAGCACCGCCTCATCGACGACATGGTCGCCTCGGCCATGAAGTGGGAGGGCGGGTACGTCTGGGCGTGCAAAAACTACGACGGCGACGTGCAGTCCGACACCGTGGCGCAGGGCTTCGGCTCGCTCGGCCTCATGACCTCGGTGCTCGCTACGCCGGACGGCAAGATCGTCGAGGCGGAGGCCGCGCACGGCACGGTCACTCGCCACTACCGCCAGCACCAGGCGGGCAAGCCCACCTCCACCAACCCGATCGCCTCGATCTACGCCTGGACGCGTGGCCTCATCCACCGCGGCGTGCTGGACGGCAACCAGGAGCTCATCGACTTCGCGAACACGCTCGAGGATGTCGTGATCAAGTCCGTCGAGGCCGGCCACATGACCAAGGACCTCGCGCTCCTCGTCGGGCCGGACCAGAAGTGGGAGACCACCGAGGAGTTCCTCGACACCCTCGACAAGAACCTGGCGGCGCGCCTGGCGTAGTCCTCGTTGCACGGCCCGCGTTCGTAAGCTTTACTAACAAACATGCAGGCACACGAACGCTCGCCCAGCCAGCTCGCCGCGCCGGCGTACGCCCAGCGCACCGCCGGCTCATTCGCGACGGGCCGCATCCTGCGTCCGAGCACCAAGGTGCTTCCCGAGCACGCCCGCGGCCACAACCGGGCGCTGGTGCTGCAGACGCTCTACTCGGCCGGCGGGCAGAGCCGGGCGGATGTCGCGCGCAGCACCGGCCTCACGCGCGTGACCATCTCCGACCTGGTCACCGAGCTCATGGCGGAGGGTCTCGTCGTGGAGACCGGCCAGCGCGAGGGCGCCCGCCCGGGCAAGCCGGCGACCCTGCTCGACATCGACCGCGGGGCCTTCCAGATCATCGGCATCGACCTCAGCGAGTACGAGATCTTCAAGGGCGCCGTGCTCGACCTCGACGGCACCATCCTGAGCCGCGCGGATGTACCCCTCGCCGGCAGCGTCGGGCAGGACGCCCTCGAGAAGGTGATCGCGCTCGCCGCGACCCTCATCGGGCAGGCCACCGCGCCCATCCTGGGCATGGGGATCGGGTCACCGGGCATCGTCGACCTCTCCGGGGTGGTGCTCACCGCGCCCAACCTCGGCTGGGTGGGCGTCGAGCTGCAGTCGATAATGGCAGAAAGGTTCGGCCTCGCCGTCGTGGTCGCGAACGACGCGAACGCCGCGGTGCTCGCCGAGCACAGCTTCGGGCACGCCGACGGCGACATGATGCTCATCAAGGTCGGCCACGGTGTCGGCGCCGGCCTGCTGCTGGGCGGCAGCCCGCTCTTCGGCAGCCGTTTCGCCGCGGGGGAGATCGGCCACGTGGTCGTGGGCACGGATGGCGGCGACCTCTGCAGCTGCGGTAAGCACGGCTGCCTCGAGACCTGGCTGGCCACGCCGCGGCTCGACGAGAAGCTCGCGGCGGCGGCGACGGATGACGAGCGCGCCGCCATCCTGCGCCAGGCGGGGGAGCGGCTGGGCATCGCGCTGGCGCCGATCGTCGGCGCCCTGAACCTCGTCGAGATCGTGCTGACCGGCCCGCCGCGACTGCTCGACGGCGAGCTCCTGCGCGCCACGAGCGACACGATCCGGCGCCGCACCATGGCCCAGTTCCACTCGGACCTGGCCCTGCGGATGACGACTCTCGGCGACGACATCGTGCTCCGCGGGGCATCCGTCATGGTCATCTCGGCGCAGCTCGGCGTCTCGTGACCGAGCGCTCCCGGGTGTAAACAGCCTGTTACGACTTTTGTTAGGGGTCTTGACGTAATTCCCCCCGGCGGTCATGATTCAGGATGCCCCTCGAATGAGGGGGTATCGAATTATCACCCCACCAAGGGAGAACATCCGTGAAGAAATCTCTGAGAGTCGGAGCCGTGATAGCGATCGCGGCGGCGACCACGATCGCGCTCGCCTCGTGCGGCGCGTCCGGCGCATCGAGCTCGACGAAGGGCGGCGTCTCGTCGATCAAGGTCGTCATCGCCGAGTACAGCAAGGACCACACCAAGAAGTTCTGGGACGCGTTCGCCACCAAGTACGAGAAGACCACCGGGGTGAAGCTCAATCTCCAGATCATCAACTGGAACGACCTCGACCAGCAGTCGTCGACGATGGTGCAGACCGGCAACGTTCCGGACATCCTCAACGAGAACGCCTACGCGAGCTACGCGGCCGACGGCCTGCTGTACGACTCCGACCAGGTGCTTCCCGCCGCGACGAAGGCAGACATCATCCCCGCCTTCGTGAAGAGCGGAACCTACAAGGGCAAGTTCTACGGGATGCCGGACCTCTCGTCGGCCCGCGCCCTGTTCTACAACACGGACCTCTTCGACAAGGCCGGCATCTCGAAGCCCCCGACGACGTGGGACGAGTTCACCGCCGACGCGAAGAAGATCGAGGCGATCGGCGACGGTTCCGTCGGCTACGCGCAGCCGCTCGGCCCGGAGGAGGCCCAGGCCGAGTTCGCGATCTGGCTGTTCAACAACGGCGGCGACTTCAAGAAGGACGGCAAGTGGACGCTCAACTCCGCCGCCAACGTGAAGACGCTCGAGTACATGAAGGACCTCTCCGTGAAGGACAAGGTCACCCAGAACAACCCGGGCAGCACCAACCGCACGGACGGCGCCTTCGCGCTGTTCGAGCAGGGCAAGGCAGGCATGATCGTCGGCTTCAGCCCGCTGCAGGCCGCGCTCGACACGCAGTACACGAACGTGAAGTACGCGATCGCGCCGATGCCGTCCGGTGACAACGCCGACCCGCAGACCTACGGCGTCACCGACTACCTGATGTCGTTCAAGAAGAATGGCAACGAGGCCGCCGTCAAGGCGTTCTACAAGCTCTACTACTCGCCGAACGAGATCAACACGTGGATCAAGGCGGAGGGATTCCTGCCGGTCACGACCTCCGGGCTCAAGGAGTTCGGCAGCGACCCCAAGCTGAAGGTCTACCTCGACACCCTTCCGAACATCCACCTCACCCCGACGGACGACCCGGAGTGGGACAAGATCAAGCTCACCATCCAGCAGAACATCGGCCTCGCGGTCGCGCCGAACGGTGACCCGAAGAAGTTCCTCGACGACCTGCAGGCGCAGGCCGAGGCGGGCAAGTAGTGGCGGGGGGCCGGCTGCGGGCGAGGCGCCGCGAGAGCGGCACCGCGAGTATCGCCGAGGCGCTGCTCTGGCTCGCGCCGGCCCTCATCCTCATCGTCGGGGTCGTGCTCTACCCGGCGATCACCCTGGTCGCCACCTCGTTCGGCAAGTACTCGATCACCGGGCTGCGGACCGGGGATGCCGGCGTCTCCAACTACGTCGGCTTCCTGACCAGCCCGGACCTCCCGCGGGTCGTCGGCAACACCGGCATCTGGGTGGTCTCGGTGGTGGTGCTCACGCTCGTGGCGAGCCTCGCCCTCGCGCAGTTCCTGTCGAAGAACTTCTTCGGGCGGCGCGTCGTGCGGTGGGCCGTGATCGTGCCCTGGGCGGCGGCGCTGGTGATCTCCAGCCAGCTGTTCCGGCTGATCTACGACTACTACCACGGCATCCTCAACCAGCTGCTGCTCGGCCTCCACCTCATCCAGAAGCCGGTCGACTGGCTCGGGGACCCGCACTTCACGATGATCTCGATGGTGCTCGTGGGGGTGTTCGTCTCGATCCCGTTCACGGCGTACCTGTTCGTCGCGGGGCTCAACGGCATCCCGGGCGACGTCTACGAGGCGGCGCGGATCGACGGCGGCCGCCCCTGGCAGATCTATCGGCAGATCACGCTGCCGCTGCTGCGGCCCGCCATTCTCATCGGCGTCGTGCTGAACATGATCTACGTGTTCAACTCGTTCCCGATCGTGTGGATCCTCAACGGGTCGAACCCCGGCTTCGGCAACGACACGATGATCACCTACATGTACAAGCTGGCGTTCCGCAGCGCGCAGCACGACGTCGGGCTCGCCGCGGCCGCCGGCGTCTTCAACGTGATCGTCATCCTCATCGCGGTCGCGATCTACCTGCGATTCGTCAACTGGCGCGAAGGAAACGAAAAATGACCGTCTCCGTACAGGCTCGCACGTTGCCCCGCCGCAGGCTCCGCGGATGGAAGGGCGCGCGCCGCTGGGTGATGCCGCTCGGCGGCCTCGCGATCGTGCTCTTCTTCGTCGCGCCGTACCTCGTGATGCTGCTCGACGCGCTGCGGCCGAGCGGTGAGGTGCTCGCCACGCCGCCGACCTTCTTTCCGAAGACCTGGACCGCGGATGCCTTCGTGCAGGTCATCTCGGACCCGGCGTTCCAGAACTGGCTCAAGACGTCGCTCATCGTGGCGCTCTCCGCCACGCTGATCGTGATCGTGGTCGCGATCCCGGCCGCCTACTTCACGGCGCGGTTCCGGTTCCGCGGCCGCATCCTGTTCCTCGGCCTCGTGGTCGTCACGCAGATGTTCGCGCCGACGAGCCTCGTCGTCGGCATCTATCGCGAGTTCTACGACCTCGGGCTGATCAACACGTACACGGCGCTGATCCTGACGGATGCCGCCTTCAACATCGCGTTCGCGCTCTGGATCCTGCAGGGGTTCTTCGCCGCCATCCCGAAAGACATCGAGGAGGCGGCCGCGCTCGACGGGTGCGGCCGCCTCGGCACGATGTTCCGCATCATGCTGCCCCTGACGCTCCCCGGCATCGTGACCGCGATCACCTTCACCTTCATCGCGGCGTGGAACGAGTACGT
>JAODAU010000003.1 GCA_025463615.1 Microbacteriaceae bacterium
CTCGCCAAGCTGCTCAAGTCGCAGCGCACCTGGGTGGGGCCGTCGGCCAAGGAGCGCCTCGGCATCCTGCGTCGCGCCAAGTCGGTGGCGATCGTGGGCGCCTCGCCGAACCCGGCCCGCTCGAGCTACTTCGTCGGCACGTACCTGCTCTCGTCGAGCGACTACCGCGTCTACTTCGTCAACCCGAACGCCGACACGATCCTCGGCCAGCCGGTCTACAAGTCGCTCGCCGACCTGCCCGAGGTGCCCGACATCGTGGATGTCTTCCGCAAGTCGAGCGACATCCCCTCGGTCATCGACGAGGTGCTCGCCGTCGGCGCGAAGACGGTCTGGATGCAGCTCGGCATCTGGAACGAGGATGCCGCCCGCTACGGCCAGGAGCACGGCCTCACCGTGGTCATGGACCGCTGCATCAAGATCGAGCACGCCCGCTTCCACGGCGGCCTGCACCTCCTGGGCTTCGACACCGGGGTGATCACGGCCCGCAAGACGGTCCGCTAGCAGCTCTCTCCAAGCGTCGTCGGTACGCTGGGCGGATGACCAGCAACCGGCGAGCCGCGCTCATCATCGTGTCCGGTGCGGGCGTGATCGGGCAGCTGCTCGTGCTGCCCGCACTCGTGGTCACGTGGCTGGGCGTGTACCTCGTCTTCTTCGGCGAGCAGCCGAAGGTGACCGCGGCGGCGACGCTGCACTGGGCCCTGATCTCCGGCATCGCCGTCGTGGTCTCGGCCGGCCTGATCGTCGTGGCCGCGCTCGCGCGCGTGCGAGGGCTGGTGATCACGCACAGCGCGCTGCTGCTCGTGATCGTCGGCTTTGCGCTCTTCTTCGCGGTGCCCAGGATCGACCTCCACGACCTGCAGCCCAGCCAACCGCTCCCGTCGAACTACCACCCCTGCTACAGCGGCAGCAACGAGTGCAACTAGCCGTTCGCGAGGGCGATCAGCTGGTCGACCTGCTCGTCGTCGATCGGCATGCCGGGGAAATTCGCCAGCCGGCCGATCGGGAACGACGCCATCATCTTGAACATCGACGGGTCGTTCACCAAGCCCGCCGTCGGCGAGTTCGTCATCGCCTGCAGCACGATCGGGCCCGCGACCGGGTTCGCCATGACCTCGCCGATGGTCGACTCGCGCGTGAGCGGCACCGCGACCGCGTCGCCGTCGATCGCGACGGTGACGGTCTGCCGGATGTCGCGGCTCGACGCCCCGAGCTCGAACACGTAGTCGCCACCCTCGACGACCCAGCCGCCGGTGCGCGTCTCCCAGTAGGCGAGGTCCGAGCGATCGACGACGATCTCGACCTCCCGGCTCTCCCCCGGCTCGAGGAACACCTTCGCGAAGCCGGCGAGCGCGCGGGGGGCGCGGGAGAGGGCACTCCCGGGCACCGACACGTAGGCCTGTACTACCTCCGCCCCGGCGCGGTGGCCCGAGTTGGTGACGGTGAGGCGCAGGGACACGGCGTCGGGGGTGGCGTGCGCCGCGGCATCCGCGTAGTCGAAGGTCGTGTACGACAGGCCGTGGCCGAAGGGGAACGAGACCGCGATGTCGCGGGCGTCGTACCAGCGGTAGCCCACGAAGATGCCCTCGCCGTAGCGCGCGTGGCCGTGCTCGCCGCCGAAGTCGAGGAAGGCGGGGCTGTCCTCGAGACGTAGCGGGATGGTCTCGGTGAGGCGGCCGGACGGGTTGACGACGCCGTACAGCATCTCGGCGACGGCGCTGCCGCCGGCCTGGCCGAGCAGCCAGCCCTCGACGATCGCGGGCACGCGGTCCGCGAAGCCGGAGAGGCGCACGACGCCGCCATTCGAGAGCACGACGACGGTGCGCGGGTTGACCGCGAGCACCGCGTCGAGCAGCTCGAGCTGCGTCGCGGGCAGCTCGATGTCATCGCGGTCGAAGCCCTCGGACTCCTGCGCGGCCGGCACGCCGAGGAACAGCACGACGGTGTCGGCGCCGGATGCCGCGGCGACCGCCTCCGCGACGAGCTCGGGTGACCCCGAGCCGTCCGCGTTGTAGCCCGCCGCGAACGGCACGGTCGAGCCCGTGACCTCCGCGATGCCGTCGAGCGCGTTGTCGAGCCGGGTGGGGTTGATGAGCGAGCTGCCGGCGCCCTGGTAGCGCGGGGTGCGCGCGAGCTCGCCGATGACGGCGACCGAGGCATCCTTCGCCAGCGGCAGCACGCCCTCGTTCCTGAGCAGCACGATGCCCGCGGATGCCGCCTCCCGCGCCAGCGCGTGGTGCGCGTCCGCGTCGTAGGGCTCGTCGCTCGCGCCCGCGACCGCCTTCTCGACGAGCTCGACGGCGCGACGCGCGGAGGCGTCGACGAAGGACTCGTCGAGCTCGCCCGCGTTGACCGCGGCGACGACCTCGGCATCCGACCTGCCTCCCGTGGCGGGCATCTGCAGGTCGAGGCCGGCCTTCAGTGCCGCCACGCGGTCGACGACGGCGCCCCAGTCGCTCACGACCAGGCCCTCGAAGCCCCACTCGTCGCGCAGCACTGTGGTGAGCAGCCACGGATCCTGCGAGGTGTGCACGCCGTTGAGCCGGTTGTACGAGCACATGACCGTCCAGGGCTGCTCGTGCTGCACCACGCGCTGGAAACCGCGCAGGTAGATCTCGCGCAGCGGGCGCTCGTCGATGTCGGCCGAGACGCGCATGCGGTCGGTCTCCTGGTTGTTTGCAGCGAAGTGCTTGAGCGAGGCGCCGATGCCCTGCGACTGCATGCCGCGCACGATCGCCGAGCCGAGGACGCCGGCGACCAGCGGGTCCTCGGAGAGGTACTCGAAGTTGCGTCCGCAGAGCGGCGAGCGCTTGATGTTGATGCCCGGGCCGAGCAGCACGCCCACGCCCTCGGCGCGCGCCTCCTCGCCGAGCGCGCGGCCGACCCGCTCGAGCAGGCCCTCGTCGAACGTCGAGCCGAGGGTGACGGCGGGCGGGAAGCAGGTGGCGGGCACGCTGTCGGTGATGCCGAGGTGATCCGAGTCGCCGCGCTGTTTGCGCACGCCGTGCGGCCCGTCCGTGAGCATGATGGACGGCACCCCCGGCACCGCCTTCGTGGTCCAGAAGTCCTCGCCGCTGGTGAGCGCGGCCTTCTGCTCGAGGGTGAGGGCCTCGACGGCCTCGGTGACGGTGGCGGGGGTGTCGATAGTCATGGTCTTCCTAGTCTCTTACCTGAACGCGTTTCTTACTTGACGGCTTTGATGAACCACACGGCGAACGCACCAAGCAGCGACAGCACGATGCCGATGGGGAACAGCGCAACGTACCCGCCGAAGGTGAGGATGACGAACCCGGCGACGGCCGGAGCGATCGTCTGCGGGAGGGTGGCGGCGATGTTGACGACCCCGAGGTCCTTCGCGAAGGATTTCACCGAGGGCAGCACCTCGCTCATGAGCGCCTGGTCCACGGCCTGGAACGCGCCGAAGCCGAGCCCGGAGATGAATGCGAACGCCAGCCAGCCGGTGAAGGTGGGCGACACGATCGGGATGATCATCGCGAGGGCGACGATGATCGACGACACGAACACGAAGATCTTGCGGCGACCGAGCCGGTCGGACAACGGCCCAGAGATCACGATGGCCACGATGATGCCGACCAGGCTCGTCACGCCGAACAGCGGAACGGATGCGGCCGCCTTCACCGTGCCGAGCCCGATGTAGTCGGCCAGGATGTACAGCTGGTAGCCCGTCACCGCGAAGTATCCCGTGTAGAGCAGCAGGCGCCCGAGGAACGCCCAGAAGAAGTCGGGGTGCTTGATCGGGCTGACCCAGAACGTGTGCAGGAAGACGCTCAGGGAGAACAGGTCGCGCTCCGTGTCCTTGCTGGAGTGGTCCGGGTTGAAGATCACGAACAGGCCGATGACGACGAAAGCGAGTCCGGCGAAGAACAGGTATCCGGCGGGGATGTCGCCCCGGAACAGCGAGCCGGCGACCTGGCCGCCGAGCGCGCCCACCATCGCGCCCATGCCGGCGAGCGCCGAGAACGTGCCCCGGGCGCTGCGTGGTACGCGGTCGGGCAGGATCGCGCTGAGCGGACCCTGCGTGAAGTTGTACGCGATCTGCACGATGACCATGGCGATGCCGATCTGCACGACGCCGTTGCCGAGCGCCATGCCGATCAGGGCGAGGCCGCCCACGATCGTGCCGCCCACCATCCACTGCGCCCGCCGGCCGAAGCGGGAGCGGGTGCGGTCGGAGACCAGGCCGGCGACCGGCTGCGCGATCATCGCGGCGAAGGCGCCGACGGTCGAGATCACGAGCAGGTTGACGACCTTGTTCGCGGGGTCGATGGCCGTGAGCTGCAGCGGGAGCAGCAGTCCGGGCACCGCACCCCAGATGAAGAAGATGCTGATGTTGGCGGGGATGATCCAGCCGAGCAGGCGGCGGATCGTGCCCTTGACGGGCGGAAGCGGGTCCTCGGCGCCGTCGTTCACGGGCACCTGGGGGTCAGACGTCATTGTCATTGAAGGGTTCCTCTCGGGCGCTCCACAGTGAGCGTGCGAAAACCGTACAACGCTCGGTCTTTGAATGCAAGCGCCGAGCGGCTATGGATTCCCTATGCGTCGCCGCCGGTCATCAACCGCTTCCAGAGGTACTCGAGGTGCTCGCCCATGTCGATCGAGGGGTCGAGCATCCACTGGGTCTGCAGGCCGTCCGTCGCGGCCGCCATGAGGGCGGCCGTGCGCTCCGGATCGACGGATGCCGGCACCTCCCCCGTCTGCTGCAGCGCCCGGATCGCGGTGGCGACCAGTCGCCGGTAGTCGGCGTAGCGCTGCTGGAAGTACTCCCGCGCGGGGTGCCCCTCCTCCGCCGCCTCGGTCGAGAACTGCGCGTAGAGCTGCACCAGGCCCGGCACGGTCGCGTTGTGGCGCCCGACGCTCACGAGGCCCTCGATGAGCTGGGCCGGCGCATAGTCGGCCGGGTCGACCGCGAAGTTCTGCTCGTCGGTCGAGTCCCGCTTCTGCAGGATCGCGACGAAGAGCTCCTCCTTCGTGCCGAAGTAGTGCAGCAGCCCGGTCTGGCTGAGGCCCACGGCCGCGGCCAGGTCGCGGATCGACGTCTTGTGGTAGCCGTTCTTGGCGATCACCTCGAGCGCCGTCGTGAGGATCTCCTCGCGCTTGGCGACACCCTTCGCGTATGCACCCCGAGCTGCCATGGCTCTGAGTTTATCCCGCGAATCGTCCGGTTGCCCACAAAAACAGAATGAGATACGGTTTTCAAATCTTCAGAGAGGAAGACCCATGGACCCCGTCACGACCGCCGTCGACCCCGCCTACAAGGATGCCTCGCTCCCCCTCGAGCAGCGCGTCGAGAACCTCCTCGGCCAGATGACCCTCGAGGAGAAGGCTGGGCTGTTCTTCCACACGATGATCGCGATGGGCGAGGGCGGCGAGCTCGCCGGACCCGATCCGGTGTTCGGCTCCCCGGCGACCAGCGAGTACGTCGTCGAGCGGCACATGACCCACCTCAACCTCTTCGGCGCCGCGCCCTCCGGCCGCGAGATCGCGCTCTGGCACAACCGTCTGCAGGAGCTCGCCGCGGGCACCCGGCTCGGCATCCCGATGACCGTCGCCACGGATCCCCGCCACCACTTCAGCGAGAACCCCGGCGCGGCCATGATGGCCGGCCCGTTCTCGCAGTGGCCCGAGGCGCTCGGGCTCGGCGCGATCGGCGACGAGGCGCTCGTGGAGCGGTTCGGCGACATCGCGCGGCAGGAGTACCTCGCGGTGGGGCTGCGGGTGGCGCTGCATCCGCAGGTCGACCTCGCGACGGAGCCGCGCTGGTCGCGACAGGTGTCGACGTTCGGCGAGAACGCCGAGCTCACCTCGAAGCTGGGAGCCGCGTACATCCGCGGGTTCCAGGGCGGAACGCTGGGGCGGGACTCGGTGGCGACGATGACCAAGCACTTCCCGGGCGGCGGGCCGCAGAAGGACGGCGAGGACCCGCACTTCGCCTACGGGCGCGAGCAGGTCTACCCGGGCGGCATGTTCGAGTACCACCTCAGGCCCTTCGAGGCGGCCATCGCGGCCGGCGCCAGCCAGATGATGCCGTACTACGGCATGCCCGTCGGCACCGAGTACGAGGAGGTGGGATTCGGCTTCAACCGGTCGGTGATCACCGGCATCCTGCGCGAGCGGTTCGGCTTCGACGGCATCGTCTGCACCGACTGGGGCCTGCTCAGCGACGCGGTGCTGCTGGGCGAGGCGTTCCCGGCGCGCGCCTGGGGCGTCGAGCACCTCTCGGTCGAGGACCGCATGGTCAGGGTGATCGAGGCCGGCGCCGACCAGTTCGGCGGCGAGGCGATCCCCGACGTTCTCGTGTCGCTCGTGCGCGCCGGCCGCATCAGCGAGGAGCGCATCGACGAGTCGGCGCGCCGCCTGCTGCGCGAGAAGTTCGTGCTCGGCCTGTTCGAGAACCCCTACGTGGACGTGGATGCCGCGGACGCCCTGGTGGGCCGCGCCGACTTCCGCGCGGCGGGCGACGCCGCGCAGCGCGCCGCGATCACGGTGCTGGCGCACGGGGACAGCACGCCGTCCCTGCCGCTGGCCCGCGGCATCCGCGTGTACGTCGAGGGCATCGCGCCCGAGGTCGCGGCCGGGTACGGCGAGGTGGTCGGCAGCCCACAGGAGGCGGATGTCGCGATCATCCGCGTCGGCGCCCCGTTCGAGCAGCGAGCCACCTTCTTCGAGAACTTCTTCCACGCCGGCTCGCTCGAGTTCGCGCCGGAGCAGGTGGAGCGGATCACCGCGATCGCCCGCGTGGTGCCGACCGTGATCGACGTGTTCCTCGACCGCGCGGCGGTGCTCACCCCGTTCTCGGGTGTGGCGGCGCTGGTGGCCGACTTCGGGGCATCCGGGGCCGCGGTGCTGGACGTGCTGTTCGGCGACGCGAAGCCGCTCGGCCGCCTGCCGATCGAGCTGCCGTCGAGCATGGCGGCGGTCGAGGCGAGCGACCCGGATGTGCCCTCGGACACGAAGGATCCGCTGTTCCGCTTCGGCCACGGCCTGAGTCTCTGAGAGGCTGGAGGCGTGACGGAGTTCGTCGAGGTAGACACCACCGCCGGGCGCGTGCGCGGCTTCTGGCGCGAGGGGTCCGCCGCGTTCCTCGGCATCCCGTTCGCCGAGCCGCCGGTGGGCGAGCTGCGGTTCGCCGCGCCCGTGCCGCACGCGCCGTGGGACGGGGTGCGCGACGCGCTCGAGTACGGCGCGACCCCGCAGCGCGGCGCGCTGGCCGAGATCACGCTGATCCCGGAACCGTCGGTGCCCGGCGACTCGACCCTCAACGTCAACGTGTTCACGCCGTCGCCCGGCGAGGGCGCGCTGCCGGTGCTCGTGTACATCCACGGCGGTGGCTACGTCGCCGGCTCGCCGGCGAGCCCCTGGTACGACGGCGCCGCGTTCAACCGCGACGGGATCGTGACCGTCTCGCTGTCGTACCGGCTCGGCTTCGACGGCTTCGGACGCATCCCGGATGCCCCCTCCAACCGTGGCGTGCGCGACTGGCTGCTCGGCCTCGAGTGGGTGCGCGACAACATCGCGGCGTTCGGCGGCGACCCGGCGCGCGTGACGATCGCGGGCCAGTCGGCGGGCGGCGGCGCGGTGCTCACCCTGCTCGGGATGCCGGCGGCACAGAACCTCTTCCACGCGGTCTGGTGCATCTCCGGCGCGCTGGGAGACGTGACCCCGGAGCGCGCCGAGGCGCTGGCCGGCCGCCTTGCCACGGCTGCGGGCGTCGAGCCGACCCGCGCCGGCTTCGCCTCCCTCACCGAGGACGCGCTGCTCGCGGCGCAGGCCAAGGTGTCCGGCTTCGCCGAGGGCGTCAACCCGCTGGATGCCATGGCCGCCATGCTCGACGACGGCCTCGCCCTCGGCCCGATGATCGACGGCGACCTGCTCCCCCGCCCCACCATCGACGCGATCCGCGACGGCGTCGGCGCCGACAGGCCGCTGGTGCTCGGCACCACCGACGACGAGTTCACGATGGCGCTGACGCCCGCGAAGAACAAGCTGCGGTTCATCCCGCCGAACGTGCTGCTCGGGAGGCTGGGCCTTCGCGGGGGCCGCCGCTCCGCCTACCGCAGGGCCAATCGCGGTATCCACGGCACGGCCGCCGTGATCGGCCGCTACGTGACCGACCGGATGTTCCGGGCCCCCACCCTGCAGGTCGCCGAGGCTCGCGGCGCTGCCGCGACCTGGCTCTACCGCTTCGCCTGGCGCTCCCCCGTGCACGGCTTCGCCATCCACTGCCTCGACGTGGCGTTCTTCTTCGACTGCCTGCAGCGCGACGGCGTCACCGCGATCGCGGGCGCCCACCCGCCCGAGGCCCTGGCGACCGAGGTCCACGGATCGGCCGTCCGCTTCGTGCGCGACGGCGCCCCGGGCTGGCCCGGCTTCGCCCAGGATGGCGCGACCCGGGTGTTCGACGAGCCGCCCACGACGGAGCAGCACGGCTTCGCCCCGGTGGAGGCCCTGCTGAGGTAATTGGCGTCGCTGCCGTTTGTCAGCGACGCGTCTGTTCAAACGCGCGCGACGCTGACAAGGCGGCGCGGATCATCTCTGCGAGCGGCCCTTCGAGAGCCTCAGGGACCGGTCAGCAACTCCCGCAAGGAGGCCGGGTCTGTGACCGGCAGGCGGCACACGAAGTCGCGGCAGAGATACGCCCCATCGCGGCCACGCCCGGCGAACAGCTCGAACCCGGCCGCCGCGAACTCGTCCGCCTGGTCCGCGGTCACCAGGGCCGTGAGCCCACCGGCCGGGCTGAAACCGCGCGCGACCTCCGCCACAGCATCCCCCACCGCCACCAGCTGCACCACCGGAGA
>JAODAU010000011.1 GCA_025463615.1 Microbacteriaceae bacterium
GGCCACGTTGTCGATCATCGTGCGGAAGAGCGGCCACTCCTTGTAGGCCGACGCCAGCAGCTCCTCGTCGCCGACCGCCTCCAGCGCGCTGCCCAGGCCGAACCAGCCGGCCAGGTTGATGCGCGCCTGCGTCCAGGAGAAGACCCACGGGATGGCGCGCAGGTCCTCGAGGGACGACACCGACAGGCCGCGCCGAGCCGGCCGCGAGCCGAGCGCGAGCAGGCCCACCTCCTCCATCGGTGTCACCGTCGCGAACCACGGCGCGAAGCCGTCGGCGTGCACCAGCTCGAAGAAGCGGGCGCGGGAGGTGGTGTCCAGGGTGGCGGCGACGTCCGCGAAGCGGTTGGCGGCATCCTCGTTGCGCTTCTCGATGGAAGGCGCGGATGCCAGCAGCACCGCCGCCGCGACCTGGTCGATGTGCCGCATCGCGATGTCGTGGTCGCCGTAGCGGGCGAAGATCACCTCGCCCTGCTCGGTGAGCTTGAACCTGCCGTCCACGGAGTGCGGCGGCTGCGCCAGGATCGCCGAGTTGGCCGGTCCGCCGCCGCGCCCGAGCGCGCCGCCGCGCCCGTGGAACAGCGTGAGCGTGATGTCGTTCTCGCGGGCCCACTGCGCGATCTCGCGCTGCGCCTGGTAGAGCGCGAGGGTGGCGCCGACCGGGCCGACATCCTTCGAGGAGTCGGAGTAGCCGAGCATCACCTCGAGGCGCCGGTCGGTGGCGTCGAGCCGGGCCGCGAACTCGGGGTGCTCCACGATCTCGGCGAGGATGCCGGGGGCGGCCTGCAGGTCGGCGAACGTCTCGAAGAGGGGGATCACATCCAGCACCGGGGGTGTGCCGTTCGGCCCGACCGCGGCGCGGGCCAGGCGGTGCACGTTGGCGAGGTCCTCGGCCGACTGCGTGAACGAGACGATGTACCGCCCCGCCGCCTGCGGCCCGTAACGCTTCTGGATGTGGGCGATCGCCCGCACCACCTCGAGCGCCTCCTCGGCGACGTCGCTCAGCGGCTCGCCGGTGGCGATCTCGTCGAGCACCTTGCGGTGCACGGCCGAGTGCTGCCGCACCTCGAGCTCGGCCAGGTGGAAGCCGAACGTCTGCACCTGCCAGATGAACTGCTGCAGCTGCCCGTAGGCGTGCCGCCCGGCGCCGGCGCTCACCAGCGACTGCTGCACGATCTCGAGCTCGGCCAGCAGCTGGGCCGGGTCGCGGTAGGCGAGGTCGGCATCCCGGGTGCGCGTGGCCGCGATGCGGCGCGCGACCAGCAGCAGGATGCGGCGGTGCGGCTCGTTCGGCGACCGCTTGGCGATCTCGCGGGCGGCCTCCTCATCCGCGGAGCGCAGCCGCTGCCACAGCGCCAGCAGCTCGTCGGTCGGGGGAGTGGTGGTCGCGTCGAGCGTGAGGCCGCGACCCACGCGGTTGGCGGTGCGCTCCAGGCCGAGCAGCACGTGCTCGCTCGCGATCGCGGCGGCCTTCCTGGTCACCGACGCGGTGACGAACGGGTTGCCGTCGCGGTCGCCGCCGACCCAGGTGCCGAGGCGCACGAAGGGCCGCACGATCGGCTCGGCGTCGCGGGCGCGGTCGCCGTGCAGCACGTCCTCGATGCGCTGGTAGACCTCCGGGATCGACGTGTAGAGCGTCTCGTCGAACACCGCCATGACGGAGCGCACCTCATCGACCGGCGTCGGCTTGTCCTGCCGCAGCGGCGCGGTGCGCCACAGGGTGTCGACCTCCTCGAGCATGCCCCGCTCGATGCGCGACTCGTCGGCTCCGCCGGGGGAGACGTCGCGCTCCACGAGGAACTCGGAGAGCCGGCGGATGCTGCCGGAGACCGCACGCCGGCGCGCCTCCGTGGGGTGCGCGGTGAACACCGGGTGGAACCGGATGGTCTGCAGGCGCTCGGTGGCGGCGTCCGCCCCGATCTCGTCGCTGAGCTGGGCGAACGCGGTGCCGATGGAGGCGGATGCGTCGCCGCTCCACGGCTGAGCGTCGCGCTCGCGCAGCACGCGCACCCGCTGGTGCTCCTCGGCGAGGTTCACGAGGTGGAAGTAGGCGGTGAACGCGCGGGCCACCTCGTCGGCGCGCTGGATGGTGAAGCCCTCCACGATCTCGGCCGCGCGCGCGAAGGCCTCGGGCGTCTCATCCGTGTAGGCCTGGATGGTGGCGAGCCGCAGCCGCTCGACGTCGTCGTAGAGCCCCTCCGACCCGCTCTCACGCAGCACCCGCCCGAGCAGGTCGCCGAGCAGGTGCACGTCGGCACGCATCTCGGCGGGGATGCGGTGCTCGGCCTCGAATCGTCCGACGAGATCAATGGAGTCCTGGGTCGAGTCGCTCATGCCTTAACGCTAGCGGGCGGATGTTACGTGCTTGTTCCCGCTCAGCCCTCGGCGTTGGCGGCGATCGCGCTCCGGATCAGCTCGCGCAAGGCGCGCTCGTCGACCGGCGCGCCCTCGGCGACGTCAATCGCGCGGACCGTCTTGCTGTCCAGTCGGGTGTTGAACAGCTTCGCGGGGTCGTCGACCCGCGCGCCCCTGGGGAAGGTCAGCCGCACCGCGTTCTTCAGCAGGTCGGCCATGCAGATGTTTCCGTCGCTCACCCAGGTGGCCACGCCCTCGGGCTTGGAGGGCTTGCGCCACTTGATCTGCTCGACGATGCCGGGGTCGGCGCTCAGGATGACCCGCCGCAGCCGCGCGAGCGTCTCGCCGCGCCAGCCTCCCGCGCTCTCGATGATCGCGTCGATCTCCCGTGGGGCGGATGTGTCGTCGGTGCTCATGCATCCATGATGCCTACTGCTACGGTGAGGGGCCCGATATATCAAGCGAACGACGACGTGGCACGAAGGCCAACGCATGCGCTCACACTCAGCCCGTCGTCTCGGCCTCGTCGCCGCGGCCTTCCTGCTCGCGACCGGGGGAGCGCTCCTGGCGGCCGGGCCGGCATCCGCCGCCGCTCCCGTGCACATCACGGTGGGCTCCGGGCCCTCCGGCATCGCCTTCGCTCCGGACGGCAAGACGGCGTACATCACCAGCCAGAACTCGAACACGGTGACGGTGATCGACGTGGCCACGAGCTCGATCAAGGGCGCGCCCATCGCGCTGGGCAACGGCGTGGGCAAGGGGCCCTACGGGGTCGTCGTCTCGCCTGACGGCACGCGCGTCTACGTGGCGGACTTCTACGGCGGCGGCGTCTCGGTGATCGACGCCACGACCGACACGCTCATCACCACCATCCCGGTGAGCGGCGCGAACGGACCGTACGACGTCGCGATCAGCAGGGACGGCTCCACGGTGTTCGCCGGCAGCTCCATCGCGGGCGCGGTCGTGCTCATCGACACCGCCACGAACACCGTCAGCGGCAGCATCCCCGTCATGGTCAACATCTTCGCCCTCGAGGTGAGCCCCGACGGCACGAAGCTCTACGCGGGCGGCGGCACGAACTCGGTGGCGGTGATCGACATCGCGACCAGGACGCTCGAGCCCGGCTTCATCACGGTCGGCAACAGCCCGTTCTTCATGGCGTTCTCGCCCGACGGCTCGCACCTGTACACCGCGAACGGCGGGTCGGGCACGGTCTCGTCGATCGACCTGGCCACGAAGACAGTGGATGCCACCATCCCCGTCACCAGCAACCCCACCGGCATCGCCATCTCCCCGGACGGCCTCGCCTACGTCACCGACTACACCTCGGCGGTCATCACCACCATCGACACCGCCACGAACACAATCGTGGGCGCGCCGATCGCGGGCACGGGCCACGGGGTGTCGGACGCGGTGAGCCCCGACGGCACGCTGCTCTACTACCTCGACCAGGACAACAGCATCCTCACGATCATGGAGCTGGATGCCGGGCCGCACATCACCTCCGCGGCGCCCCCGGCGCCCGAGCTGGGCAAGGCGTACTCGTTCACCGTGACCGCCACCGGGCGCCCGGCGGCGACGTTCGCCGTCACCGCCGGTTCACTGCCGGCGGGGCTCACGCTGGATCCCGCGACCGGCGTCATCTCGGGAACGCCCACGGCATCCGGCGCGTCCGCGTTCACGATCACGGCGAGCAACGGCGTCCGCGCCGCCGCGAGCGCCGCCTACACGCTGACGGTGGCCCCGGCGCTCGCCGCCACCGGAGTGGATGCCGCACCCACCGGCATCCTCGGTGGCAGCCTCATCGCCGCCGGCGTCGTCCTGCTCCTGCTCCGCCGGCGCCGGCGCGCGCTCGCCTAGTCCAGGTCGGAGAGGTCCAGCACGAAGCGGTAGCGCACGTCGCCGGCCTCGAGGCGCGCGAGCGCCTCGCCGACCTGCGCCGAGGGCAGCAGCTCGATGTCCGCGGTGATGCCGTGCTCGGCGCAGAACGCCAGCAGCTCCGCCGTGTGCTTCGTGCCGCCGGTGCCGGACGACGACAGGTTGCGGCGCGCCCGGCCGAGCGCCGCGAGCGGCACGGTGGTCGGAATGGGCAGGCCGACGACGCTCAGGGTGCCGTCGAGGGCGAGCATCCTGATCGTCGGCTCGAGGTCGTGCGGGGCCGAGATCGCGTCCAGGATGAGGTCGAAGCTCGCCGCTGCCGCCTTCACCTGCTCGTCGTCGGTGGTCACCAGCAGCCGGGTGGCGCCGAGCGCGAGCGCGTCGGCGGTCTTGTCCGCGGTGCGGCTCAGCACGGTCACGTCGGCGCCGAGGGCGACGGCGAGCTTCACGCCCAGGTGGCCGAGGCCGCCGAGGCCGGCGATCGCGACTCGGCTGCCCGGCCCGATGCCGGCGGCGCGCATCGGCTCCCACATGGTGATGCCGGCGCACATGAGCGGGGCGGCTGCCGCGGCATCCAGCTCGGGCGGGAGGGCGTAGGCGAACTTCTCGCGCAGCACGTACTCGCGGCTGTAACCACCCAGGGTGGTCGTGCCGTCGATGCGGTCGTTGCCGCCGTAGGTCGAGGTGGGGAACTCGACGCAGTAGTTCTCCTGGCCGACAGTGCACATCACGCAGACGCCGCAGGAGTCGACGAGGGTTCCGACGGCGACCGCATCGCCGACGGCGAAGGCGGTGACGTCCGGGCCGACCGCGGTGACCGTCCCGGTGAACTCGTGGCCGGGCACCAGCCCCTTTGTCGGCTTGCCGGTCATGCCGTGCAGCGAGTGCAGGTCGCTGTGGCAGACGCCGCAGTAGTCCACGCGCACCGCGATGTCGTCGGGGCGGAGGTCCCGTCGCCGGATGACGGCGCGCTCCAGCCGCGTGGAATCCTCGGTGCCCTGCCAGGCGGTGGTCTCTCTCATGATTCTCCCTAATAAACAAACCATTCGGTCTGTTTGAGAGTACGCCGTTCGAGGTGAAAAGCAAACCGAACGGTCTGTTTTGCTAAACTCGCAGGATGCCTGGCCACCCCAGCACCGCCCGCGGCGAAGCCACCCTGCGCCGCATCCTCGATGCCGCCGCCGAGGAGTTCGCCCTGCGCGGCATCGCGGGCGCGCGCATGGAGCGGATCACCTCGGCCGCCCACACCAACAAGGCCCAGCTCTACGCCTACTTCGGCAGCAAGGAGGGCCTGTTCGACGCGGTGATCGACGACCGCGTCGACCACGCGGTGGGGGCCGTGCCCTTCGACGTCGACGACCTGCCCGGGTTCGCGGTCGCGCAGTACGACGAGAACCTCCGGCATCCCGACCTCGTGCGCCTCATCACGTGGACGCGGCTGGAGCGCCGTCCCACCGGCCACTGGTTCGACACGCCCCGACACGAGCCGAAGCTGACGGCGATCGCGCAGGCGCAGGCCGAGGGCAGGATCCGCGCGGGCGACCCCGGCGACCTGCTGATCATGATCATGGGGATGGCCGGATCCTGGTCCCCGGCGAGCAGCGTCTACACCGCGAGCACCGACGAACCGAAGGCCGTGCACGATCGCCGGCGCGAGATCCTGCGCGAGAGCGTGGCGCGGCTGATCGCGCCGTGACCTAGTTCACGTTGGCGGGATCCCCACCGACGCGGCGGTTCTCGTCGAGGGCGGCGATGGCGGCCAGCTCGGCATCCGTGAGCTCGAATCCGGTGATGCTGAGGTTCTCGACCATGCGCGAGCGGGAGCTCGACTTGGGGATCGCGATGTTGCCGAGCTGCACGTGCCAGCGCAACACCACCTGGGCGCCGGTCACGCCGTGGGCCGCCGCCGCATCCGCGATCGCCGGCAGCTCGAAGATCGGGTACTTGCCCTGGCCGAGCGGCCCCCACGCCTCGGTGGCGATGCCGTGCTCGCGGTGGAAGGCGCGCAGCTCCGCCTGCTGGAAGATCGGGTGCAGCTCCACCTGGTTGACAGCGGGGGTGACGCCGGTGGCCTCGATCACGTCCTCGAGGTGGTTGATCTGGAAGTTGCTGACGCCGATGCTGCGGGCGCGGCCGTCCTCGGCGAAGCCGACAAACTGCTTCCAGGTGTCGACTTAGCGGCCGTTCGCTGGCATCGGACAGTGGATCAGGTAGAGGTCGACCGCGTCGAGGCCGAGCAGGTCGAGGCTCTTCTCGAAGCCCCGGCCGGCCCTTCCGTCGCGATGATCGTTGTTGACCAGCTTCGTCGTGATGAACAGGTCGTCGCGCGGGATGCCGCTC
>JAODAU010000455.1 GCA_025463615.1 Microbacteriaceae bacterium
AGCCGCGGCCGCATGCACCAGATGGAGAAGGACGGCTCCAAGGCCGCCGCCAACGTCAACCGCCTGGTCGCCAATCGCGAACGCATGATCGGCGCGGTGCTGCTGGGCAACACCTTCATCAACATCCTGACCTCGTCGCTGGCAACTTCGGTGCTGGAGAACCACTACGGCCCCAAGGCGGTCGCCATCACCACCGCGGTGATGACGCTGGTGATCCTGATCTTCGTGGAGACCATGCCCAAGACGCTGGCGGTGGCGCGCACAGACAGCGTGTCGCTGTTCGTGGCCGGCCCCTTGCGCATCATCGTGGCGCTGCTGGCGCCGGTGATCGCGGCGGTGCAATGGCTGGTGTGGCGCGTCCTGTGGCTGGTCGGTGTGAAGGGCGAGCTTGAAGAAAGCGCCGACGCGGCGCATGAGGAACTGCGCGGCTCCATCGAGCTGCATCACCAGGAAGGCAGCGTGGAACGCGAGCATCGCGACATGCTGGGCGGCATCCTGGATTTGCGCGACCTGGAGGTGGCCGATGTGATGCGCCACCGCACATCCATCGAAAGCTATGACGCGGGTTTGCCGATCCGCGATCTGGTGGATGCGGTGATCGAATCGCAGCACAGCCGCCTGCCCCTGTGGCGCGGCACTTCCGAGAACATCATCGGCATCCTGTCGTCCAAGGACCTGGCGCGGGCGCTGGTGGAACATCGCGGCGACCTGGAACAGATTGATATCGCCACCCTGGCCGCGCCGCCGGCCTATGTGCCGGAAACCACCACCCTGGAAGAACAGCTGGCGGCCTTCCGCGAATCCCGCACCCGCTTCGCGCTGGTGGTGGACGAGTATGGCGCGCTGCAGGGCATCGTCACCCTGGAAGACATTCTGGAAGAGGTGTTCGGCGACATCTCAGACGCCCATCCGCACGAAAGCCGCCGCGAGGTACGCCGGCGGCCTGATGGTTCCTATCTGGTGGACGGCAAGGTGCCGGTGCGCGATCTGAACCGCGAACTGGAATGGTCGCTACCGGAAGACGACGCCACCACCATCGCCGGACTGGTGATCCACCAGTCTGGAACTATTCCCGATGCGGGGCAGCGTTTCTCGTTCTTCGGCTATACGTTCGAAGTGATGCGCCGGCAGCGCAACCAGATCACCGCGCTGCGGGTGGTGCCGCCGGCGCCGAAGAGCGCGCCGCCTCGTCAGGCGTAAGCGCCGCCAGCGACAGTGCGTGTACGGGGCCGGACAGTTCCGCGACCAGGGCAGCATATACGCGGCGCTGGCGTTCCACCCGGCCCACACCGTCAAAGGCGGCCGACACAAGCCGGACATGGAAATGGGTTTCGCCCTGGCTGCCATCGTCGCGGGTCGCCCCGCCATGGCCGGCATGTTTGGCGCTTTCGTCGCGCACTTCCAGGGCCTGCGGCGCAAAAGTTGCGGTCAATTTGTCATGAATGGCATCGGCAACGCGCATGGAGCCAAACATCGGTTCCGGGCACCGAAAGTCAAGCGATACCTTTTCTTGTTTTTTACCGCTTCATTCCC
Organism: Microbacteriaceae bacterium; assembly: GCA_025463615.1. The sequence goes on from JAODAU010000455.1 coordinate 1,534, forward strand.
ATACTTGCACGATGGCTGAACCCCGCACGCCCCGCTTCAAGATGGACATGCGCATCAAGCCGGGTGGCAAGGCCAGGAAGCCCGAGCCGGAAACCCGGATGTGCGAGGCGCCGGACTGTATCCGTCCCGGCGATTGCCGCGTTGCCAAGTCGCCCAAGAACCTGGACGAGCATTACTGGTATTGTTCCATCCATGCCCGCATCCACAACGAGGCCTGGGACTATTTCAAGGGCATGGATGACGACCAGATCCAGGCCTTCCGTCTGGATGCACTGACCGGCCATCGCCCCACCTGGCAGCTGGGCAAGCGCGCCGCCAAGGCGCGCATGGGCCAGTCGCCCCTGGGCGCGATGCATGACAGCCATGCCGTGGTGGACGAGGACGGCGACACCTCCGTACGCCGTCCGGAACGCCATCTGACGCGGCTTCAAAGCATGGCGTTTGACACCATGCAGCTGGCGCACAACGCCACCTTGATCGAGATAAAGGCGCGGTATAAGGAACTTGTGAAGCGTTTTCATCCCGACGCGAATGGCGGCGACCGGGGCGCGGAAGAACGGCTGAAACAGGTTATCAAGGCCTATGGCGTGTTGCGCGCTTCCGGCCTCCTCTCCTGAACGGGCGTCCACCGCGTTATCTTTCGCGGATCAGGACATGAGCACCCATAACGAACCTCTCGACACAGCCAGCGCGCCCGACACGACCGTGGACGCCGCCAGCCTGTTCGGCATCAAGACCAAGATGAAAGTTCCCGCCTTCAAGAGGGGCGGCGAGCATGTGCCCGAGATTGATCCGGCCTATCGCTTCGACCGCGAGACCACGCTGGCCATTCTGGCGGGCTTTGCCTTCAACCGCCGCGTCATGGTCCAGGGCTATCACGGCACCGGAAAGTCCACGCACATCGAACAGGTGGCGGCGCGGCTGAACTGGCCGTGTATCCGCATCAACCTGGACAGCCATGTCAGCCGCATCGACCTGATCGGCAAGGACGCCATCGTGCTGAAGGACGGCAAGCAGGTCACAGAGTTCCGCGAAGGCCTGTTGCCCTGGGCGCTGCAGCGCCCCGTGGCGCTGGTGTTCGACGAATATGACGCCGGCCGCCCCGATGTGATGTTCGTGATCCAGCGCGTGCTGGAAGTATCGGGCCGTCTGACCCTTCTGGACCAGAACAAGGTGATCCACCCGCACAGCGCCTTCCGCCTGTTCTCGACCACCAACACTATTGGTTTGGGCGACACCACGGGCCTGTATCACGGCACCCAGCAGATCAACCAGGGCCAGATGGACCGCTGGAGCATCGTCACCACCCTGAACTATCTGACGCACGATGCCGAAGAGGAAATTGTCTCGGCCAAGGTGCCCGGCTATGACCGCAAGACCATCTCGGCGATGGTGCGGCTGGCCGACATGACCCGCAATGCGTTCGTGGCCGGCGACCTTTCCACCGTGATGAGCCCGCGTACCGTGATCACCTGGGCGGAGAACGCAAAAATCTTCGACGATATCGGCTTCGCCTTCCGCCTGACCGTCCTCCACAAGTGCGACGAGCTGGAACGCGCCAGCGTGGCGGAATTCTACCAGCGCTGCTTCGGTGAGGAACTGCCGGAGAGCTCGGCGAAAGTCTTGGTAGCTTAATTCAATGTCATGGCCCGGCTTGCCCGGGCCATCCAGGGATACAATCGCACACTGCGCCGGTTGCCCTGGATGGCCCACATAAAGTGGGCCATGACAATTTGGGGTAGACGTGGCGAAACCTGAAAATCCCTCGGAACCCTTCAAGCGCGCCGTCTCTGTCGCGGTCCGCTCGCTGGCGGGTGAGCCGGAGATGGAAGTCAGCTTTTCCAGCGAGCCGCCGTCGCTCAAGGGTCTGAAAGCGCGCCTGCCCTCGCCCGCCCGCAACCTGTCGGCTCATGACGTGGCGCTGGTGCGCGGCACCGGCGATGCCTATGCCCTGAAGAAGGCCTATCACGACGAGAAAGTGAACAGCCAGTTCCGCCCGCAATCGGCCGATGGCGCCGCGATCTTCGAAGCCGCGGAACAGGCGCGGGTGGAAGCGATCGGGTCGCTGGCCATGAAGGGCGTCGCCGCCAATCTCACCACGGGCCTTGAGCAGCGCATGCTCAACCGGGGCCTGGGCAAGGCCAAGCACCGCGAGGAAGCGCCCATCGCCGAAGTGCTGGGCCTGATGGTGCGCGAACGCCTGACGGGCCAGAAGCCGCCCGCTTCGCTGGCCGGTGCGGTGGAACTGTGGCGACCGTTCATCGAGGAGAAGGCCGGCGCCGACCTCGCCAGGCTGGAAGGCGCCCTGCGCGACCAGAAGGCGTTCGCCCGCCTCACCCGCACCATGCTGAACCACCTGTCGATGGGCGACCAGAGCGACAGCGAACAATCCGACGCCGAAGCCGAGGGCGAAAATCCCGAAGGCGATAACGAAGACGGCGAAGACCAGGACGCCCAGCAGGAAGGCGAAAGCGCCGCCACCGAATCCGCCGCCGAAGCCGAGGATGGCGAGGAAGTGGAATCCGAGCAGGCGGCGGAGAATTCGGACGAACTTGCGGATTCCACCGATCCCGAAGACGGCGCCAAGCCCAACCGGCATGAATCGCCTTTCGCCCATGCCGATGACTGGGGCTACAAGGTCTTCACCACCGAGTTCGACGAAGAGATCGGCGCATCGGATCTGTGCGAAGCGGAAGAACTGGCCCGGCTGCGCAGCTTCCTGGACCAGCAATTGTCGGCCATGCAGGGCGTGGTCTCGCGCCTTGCCAACAAGCTGCAGCGCCTGTTGATGGCGCAGCAGAACCGCCATTGGGAATATGACCTGGAAGAAGGCATGCTGGATGCCTCGCGCCTGACGCGCATCGTCATCGACCCCATGTATCCGCTGTCGTTCAAGCGCGAGAAGGACACCACCTTCCGCGACACCTGCGTGACCCTACTGCTGGACAATTCCGGCTCCATGCGCGGCCGTCCCATCATGGTGGCCGCCATGTGCGCCGATATCCTGGGCCGCACCCTGGAACGTGTGGGTGTGAAGACGGAGATACTGGGCTTCACCACCCGCGCCTGGAAAGGCGGACAGGCGCGCGAGAAATGGCTGGCGGCCGGCAAGCCGCCGCAGCCCGGCCGGCTGAACGATTTGCGCCACATCGTCTACAAGGCGGCCG
>JAODAU010000015.1 GCA_025463615.1 Microbacteriaceae bacterium
GTGGCGCGCAAGACTTCGTCGAGCACCCGAACCGAGGAGAGCGGCCGAAAATGCCCGACCATGGGCAGCTCGATGTTCGTCGCGCCCTCCAGCCGGCTCCCGCCGGGGATGAGCGGGTCGAGCCGCGAGTAGAGCGAGACGATGCGCGCGTTGGTGTCGCGCTGCTCGGCGAGCTCGCGCAGCAGGGCGTTGTGCGGGTGGAAGGCGCGCAGCGCGGGGTTCGGCGCGAAGCGCGCGAGGCTGGAGCCGGCGAACGGGCTGCAGATGGCGATGAGGCGGGAGATGCGGGCGGGCGCGTCATCCGTGACCATCATGCGTTTGCCGATGATGCCGCCCTTGCTGTGCGCCAGCAGGATCACGCCGCGCAGGTCGCGCGAGCGCAGGTAGCGGTTGCCCAGCTCGGCCGAGTCGGCGATGAGCCTGCGGTTGTACCCGAGCTCGGGGAGCGTGTGGAGCGGGTGACCGCGATCGTGCAGCGCATCGGCCAGCGGCCGCAGGAACTCCCACGTCTCGTAGACGCCGGGCAGCAGCAGCACGGGGGTGCGGGTGCCGCCGCGGTAGGGCTCGGACGGGTCGGGCGCGAACGAGTGGGCGACCTGGCGGCCGACCTGGTAGAGCCTGTCCCAGACGACGGCCGCGACATCCCCGAGCGCGCGCGAGACCGGCATGGTCGTGACTCTACGCGCGCCGCGAGTGGGCGACGATGAGCTCGGCGGTGCGCACCGGGTCGGACCACATCACGATGTGCGGGCCGACCACCTCCTCGAAGCGGCCGTCGGGCGCAAGCCGGGACACCTCGCGCGCCCAGTCTCGGGGCACGATCGGGTCGTGGTCGCCGCGCAGCACGAGCGTCTTCGCCCGCACCGACGGCATCCTGTCCTCGATGCGGTCGGAGAGCAGGTGCTTCGACTGCGCGAGGAAGTACGGCACGCCGCAGCGCACGAAGTAGTCGGTGCCCACGATCGCGTTCACCCACGGGTACTCCATGAGGATGTCGTGGCCCAGGTGCAGCGCCTGCCGCCAGAGCTGCCGCTCCGGCGGGAAGATCGTGGGCGCGATGAGCACGATCCGGTCGGTGAGGGCCGGCCGGTCGACGGCGAGGCGCGAGACGACCTGTGTACCCATCGAGTGTCCGACCAGCACCGGGCTCTCGAGCCCGGCCGACTCGACGAAGTCGCCGAGCACCGTCGCGTGGTCGGCGATGGAGACGTCGCGTCGCGGGTTCGGCGCGGCGCCGTAGCCCGCCAGGTCGACGAGGTACACCTCGCCCTGCTTCGCGAGCTCGGCCGAGACCGGGTGGTAGTACCGCGACGACACGCCGATGCCGTGCACCAGCACGAAGACCGGCCCGCCGTCGGCCTCGGTCGGGAAGCGCTTCACGCTCACGGCCAGGTCGTTGTGCCGCTCGGCGCGCACGAAGAACTCGACCCCGCGCCGGCTGCGCCGCCGCTCCCCCTCGCGCTCCCCCATGCGCTAGACCATACCGACCGAGGTGACGCGCACGACCGCGACGCCCGCCTCGTCGGACTCCACGAGGCTCACCGTCGCCGAGATGCCCCAGTCGTGGTCGCCGGCCGGGTCGTCGAAGATCTGGCGCACCGTCCACTCGCCTGGCGCCCGGTCGATGACCAGCATCGCCGGGCCGCGCGCGTCGGCGCCCGTGCCGAGCGCGTTGTGGGCGTCGAAGTAGGCGTCCATGGCGTCGGCCCAGCGGTCCGCGTCGAAGCCGGCCGCGGCATCCAGTTCGCCCAGCGCCTCGTAGTCCTCGAGGGCGGCGAGCTGCACCCGCCGGAACAGCTCGTTGCGCACCAGCGTGCGGAACGCCCGTTCGTTGGATGTCACGCCCAGCGGCTTCGGCGGAAGCACCGGGCCGCCGAGCTCCAGCGGCACGGTCGGATTGACCAGCTCCTCCCACTCGTCGATGAGGCTCGAGTCGACCTGCCGCACCAGCTCGCCGAGCCACTCGATGAGGTCGAGCAGGTCCTCGGTCTTGGCGTCGTCCGGGATGGTCTGGCGGGCGGCGCGGTAGGCGTCGGAGAGGTAGCGCAGCACGAGGCCCTCGCTGCGGGCGAGCTTGTAGTAGCCGATGTAGTCGTTGAAGGTCATCGCCCGCTCATAGAGGTCGCGCACGACCGACTTCGGGCTCAGCTCGAAGTCGCCGACCCACGGCTGTGAGGAGCGGTAGGTGGCGAACGCGGCCTGCAGCAGCTCGTCGAGCGGCTTCGGCCAGGTGATCTGCTCGAGCAGCTCCATGCGCTGGTCGTATTCGATGCCCTCGCTCTTCATCGCGGCGACCGCCTCGCCGCGCGCCTGGAACTGCTGGGCCGAGAGCACGGGACGCGGGTCGTCGAGGGTCGACTCGAGTACGGAGATCATGTCGAGGGCATAGGTAGGCGAGCGCTCGGCCTCCGACGAGGGCTGGATCAGGTCGAAGACCGCGAGCGCGAACGGCGAGAGGGGCTGGTTGAGCGCGAAGTTGGGTTGCAGGTCGACGGTGAGGGTGATGGTGCCATCCGCCGCCTGCTGCACGATCTCGGCCGTGCGCAGGGTGCGGTAGATCGCGAGCGCCTGGCGGGCCAGCTCGCGCTGGCGCGGACGTGGCTCGTGGTTGTTCTCGATGAGGGCGCGCAGCTCGTCGAAGGGTTGGCCGCCCCGGCCGATCACGTTGAGCACCATCGCGTGGCTGATCCGCATGCTCGAGGTGAGCGTCTCGGGCTGCGCGGCGACCAGCCGCTGGAAGCTCGGCTCGCCCCAGGAGACGAAGCCGTCGGGCGCGCGCTTGCGCACGATCCGCTTGATCTTCTTGGGGTCGTCGCCCGCTTTCGCCAGCAGCCGCGCGTTCTCGGTCTCGTGCTCGGGTGCCTGCACGACGACGGTTCCTGCGGTGTCGTAGCCGGCGCGGCCCGCGCGCCCCGCGATCTGGTGGAACTCGCGGGCGTTGAGCTGCCGCATCCTGGTTCCGTCGAACTTGGTGAGGGCCGTGAGCAGCACCGTGCGGATCGGCACGTTGATGCCCACGCCGAGCGTGTCCGTGCCGCAGATCACCTTGAGCAGCCCCTGCTGGGCGAGCTGCTCGACCAGCCTGCGGTACTTGGGAAGCATGCCTGCGTGGTGCACGCCGATGCCGGAGCGGATGAGGCGGCTGAGTGTGCGCCCGAAGCCCGTGGTGAAGCGGAAGTCACCGATCGCGGTCGCGATCGCGTCCCGCTCCTCGCGGCTGGCGATCTTCACGCTGGTGAGGGCCTGCGCGCGCTCGAGCGCGGCAAGCTGGGAGAAGTGCACGACGTAGACGGGCGCCTGGTTGGTGGCGAGCAGGTCTTCGACCGTCTCGTGCACCGGGGTCGTCGCGTACGAGTAGTGCAGCGGCACGGGTCGGTCGACGCCGGTCACGACGGCGGTCTCCCGCGCGTTGCGTTCGCTGAGGTCCTTCGCCAGCCAGTCGACGTCGCCGAGTGTTGCAGACATCAGGATGAACTGGGCGCGCGGCAGCGTGAGCAGCGGCACCTGCCACGCCCACCCCCGCTCCGGGTCGGAGTAGAAGTGGAACTCGTCCATCACCACCTGGTCGACCGCGGCGTCCGCGCCCTGGCGCAGCGCCAGGTTCGCGAGGATCTCGGCGGTGCAGCAGATGATCGGGGCGTCGGCGTTCACGCTCGAGTCGCCGGTGACCATGCCCACGTTCGCGGCGCCGAAGATGTCGACCAGGGCGAAGAACTTCTCGCTCACCAGCGCCTTGATCGGCGCCGTGTAGTAGCTGCGCCGCCCCTGCGCGAGCGCGGCGAAGTGCGCGGCCGTCGCGACCAGCGACTTGCCCGTTCCGGTGGGGGTGCTCAGGATGAGGTTCGCGCCGGAGACGATCTCGATGATCGCCTCGTCCTGCGCGGGATAGAGCGTGAGGCCGCGAGACTCGGACCACTCGACGAAGGCCGTGTAGGCGGCATCCGGGTCGTAGGGGGCCGGCATGCGTTCGACGAGGGATGCGGCCATGAGTCAACCGTAAGGGCGGTCGAGACCTCCGCTACTCCACGAAGGCGCCTCCCGCCGCGACGGCGAGGTCCGCGCCGAACAGCGCGCCCGGCGTGAACGCGCCCGGGCGCCCCTCGCCGAGGGCGAGCCTGCGCACCACCTCGGCGGCGGTGGACACGGTGAAGTCCATGCCGTCGGGCGTCCGCAGCCAGACGGTGCGCACCGTGCCGTCCGCCCACTCCGCGCGGGCGCGACCCCACGACGCGCGCGTGCTCGCGGACTCCGCGATCGGCGTGCGTGCCAGCCGGGCGACCAGCGAGCGCCGCAGCCGCGCGCTGCGCAGCAGGAGCTGGGCGAGCGGAAGCACGAGCGGGATCAGCGGCGAGCTCGGCGCCTCGGTCGAGCCGGCGAACACGGATGCCGCCGAGCTCGCGATCCCCGCCGCCACCCAGTCACCGGAGGGGAAGCCGACCGACACGAGCTCGTCCCCGTCGGGCGTCGTGATCCGCTCGCGATTGGCCCCGAAGGGCGGCCAGTCCCGCCGCTCGCGGGCGGGGATGCGGCCCATCGACGCGACGCCCTCGATGATGGTCGCCGCGAGCGCCTCCCCCAGCGCGTCGCCGTGGCCTGCGACCGACGCCATGGCGTCGACCCTGATCGAGGCCGGTGCGGGGCGTCCCGCGCAGACCCGGATCGCGGGCGCCTCGGTGGCGAGCACGCCGAAACCAGCGCCGGTGACGAGCGTGCGCCCTCGCGACCGTGCCGCGTCCCCGCGGTCGAGCACGGCGCGGGCGGCGATCGGGTCGTTCGCGAGGTCGAGGTGATGCGCGTCCGGGAGGGCATCGATGGCCTGGGGGCTGGTGCGCTCGAATGGCCCGACCGTGTTGACGACGATGGTCGGCTCCAGCTCCGCCATGGCGGTGAGAATCTCCTCGAAGGTACCCACGACGACACGCGCGCCGGGCAGCTCGGCAGCGACGGCTTCGAGCCGGGCGCGGTCACGCCCCGCGAGCACGACCGCATGGCCCGATCCACTCACCGCGCGGGCGATGCCACGGCCCGTCCTGCCGGTTGCCCCGAGGATTGCGACGACGTCATTCATGGTTCACCCTTCGATGTCACTTGGTGTCATCACTATACACGGATGATGTCCCACGGTGACATCACGTACACTCATCCCATGAGCAGGTGGCAACCGGGCACGGGCGGCCGCATCGCCGAGGCCGCGGTGAGCCTGTTCGGCGAGCGCGGCTTCGAGGGCACGACGGTCGCCGACATCGCCGAGCGCGCCGGGGTCACGCGTCGCACCGTGTTCCGGTACTACCCCGACAAGCGTGACGTGATCTTCGGCGAGTACGACGGCCTGCGCGACCTCGTAGGCAGCGCGGTTGCGCTCGCGCCCGCGGGCTCCTCCACCCCGGTCGTGCTGGGCGTGGCGCTCAACGCGATCGCCGACGACGTGTTCGCCGGCGCGCAGCAGCGAGTCAGGGTCATCCGTCGCATCATCGCCGAGGACGAGTCGCTCCGGGAGCGCGAGCAGCACAAGAACGCGGTCATCGCCTCGGCCGGCGAGGACGCGTTCGTCGCAAGGGGACTCGCCCGAACCGACGCGCGGATCGCGGCCGGGCTGGGCGTCCTGGCCCTCTCGTCGGCCCTGGAGCGCTGGTCCGAGGCGCCCGACGGCACGAGCCTCGGCGCACTCGTGGACGAAGCCCTCGCCACCATCTCGGCACTCGCCGTGCGCTGACGCGGCTACCATATCCTGTGCCCTCCATCGATCCAGCCGACCTCGAGGCGACCCTGCGGGTGCTCGCCGCGATGGGCGACATCGACGAGGAGGACCCCGACTTCGTCACGGTGCGGCAGGCGACCGCCCGGATGTTCAAGTCGGTCAAGAAGACCCGTCGCCTCGAGAAGCGGGCCGAGATCGCCGAGGCGGACCGCGCCGTGGTCGCCGCCACCGCCACGGGCGCGCCCGACCGCATCGATGACGAGACGCGCGGCATCCCGCTGGCCATCACGACGGCCGCCCCGACCGCCGGCACCCTGCTCAAGTCGCGCCCCTGCTACATCTGCAAGCAGCACTACACGCAGGTCGACGCCTTCTACCATCAGCTCTGCCCCGACTGCGCGGCCCTCAACCACGCCAAGCGCGACGCACGCACCGACCTCACCGGCCGCTCCGCGCTGCTGACGGGCGGGCGCGCCAAGATCGGCATGCACATCGCCCTGCGCCTGCTGCGGGATGGCGCGCACACCACCATAACGACGCGCTTCCCCCGCGACGCCGTGCGCCGCTTCTCGTCGCTGCCCGACGCGGGCGACTGGCTGCACCGCCTGCGCATCGTCGGCATCGACCTGCGCGACCCTGCCCAGGTGATCGGGCTCACCGACGCGATGCTCGCGGCAGGCCCGCTCGACATCATCATCAACAACGCCGCGCAGACCGTGCGCCGCTCCCCCGGCTCCTACGCGCCGCTGGCCGAGGCGGAGGCCGCGCCGCTGCCGAACGACGTGGTGCCCGAGCTGCTCACCTTCGGCCACACGAATGACGCCCACCCGCTCGCGCTTGCCGCCTCGGTGGCCAGCCACCCGATCCTCGCCAGCGCCCTCGCGGTCACGGCCGACGAGCTGACCGAGCTGGCGATGGCCGCGGGCTCGTCATCGCTCGAGCGCCTGGCCGCGGGCACCGCGATCGACGCGGGCGGGCTGGTGCCCGACCACCACGACTCCAACTCGTGGACGCAATTCGTCGACCAGGTCGACCCGCTGGAGATGCTCGAGGTGCAGCTGGCGAACGTGACGGCGCCGTTCCTCCTCGTGTCCCGGCTGCGGCCCGCGCTGGCCGCGTCGACGGCCCGGCGAAAGTACGTCGTGAACGTGTCGGCCATGGAGGGCCAGTTCGGTCGGGGCTACAAGGGCCCGGGGCATCCGCACACCAACATGGCCAAGGCGAGCCTCAACATGCTCACGCGCACCAGCGCCAAGGAGATGTTCGAGACCGACGGCATCCTGCTGACGAGCGTGGACACCGGCTGGATCACCGACGAGCGCCCGCACCCCACCAAGGTGCGGCTCGCAGAGGAGTGCTTCCACGCCCCGCTCGACCTGGTCGACGGCGCCGCGCGGGTCTACGACCCGGTGGTGCGCGGCGAGGCCGGCGAGGACGTGTTCGGCGTCTTCCTCAAGGACTACTCGCCGGCCGCCTGGTAGCTACTTCTTGGCGGCGGGAGCCGTCGGCGTGGCGGTCGGTGCGGGTGTGGCGCCCACCCCGGCCGCGATCGCGTCCTTCACCTGCTGCAGCGTGAGCGGCACCCACGGCGAGCTGTCGGGGTCGGATGACGCGGCCGCCGGGCTGTCGCCCTGCGTCCACCACTTCGCCTCGTACGGCACGCTGTCGAAGATCACGCGGTCGCCCTTCTGGAAGGCGATGCTGCCCTGCCAGTAGGGGTACGAGCCGTCCGGCAGCGTCGGGACCGGGATCGGCTTCTCGCCCTTGAGCACGGGGCCGACGAGCGTCCAGGGGGTCTCGTAGGCGTTGAGCACCGGGTTGTCGGGCAGGTCGCCGCGGGTCCACCACTTGGCCTGGTAGACGTTGTGGTGCCAGACGATCTTGGTGCCTTCGAGGTACGACGCCGTGTCCGACCAGATCGGGTACGGGCTGGTCGCCGGGTCGTCCTTGAGGCTGGTCTTGGCGATCGGCTCCGAGGTGGTGACCGTGCCGGCCGAGTCCAGCGGGCGGCCGGTGAAGCCGGCGCCGAGGATCTTCGCGAACGACTTCGAGCCCTGCACCACGCCGCTGCACGAGTCGGAGACGACGGTGAGCGTCGTGTAGTTCGAGCCGCAGGTGCGGTCGCGGTTGAGCGACCACATCGAGACGCGGCCCACGCCGTGCGCCTTCGCGAACGCGTTGTACGACTTCGCCGCGGCGAGGGTGAACACCTCGTGCTTCTCGTCGGTCTGCCCGATCATCGGGGTCGCGCCGATCTTGCTCCACAGCGTCTTGTCGCTCAGCGTCGTGCCCGCCTGCTTGTACAGGATGCCGAGCTGCCGCTGCACACTCGTCAGCGACTGCGTCGCCCCGCTCAGCACGCTCGTGCCGGCCTTGAGGCTGGACCCGAAGTCGAAGGTCATCGCGTTGACGCCGGCGAGGTCGACGCCCTTGGCGAGCGTGTCGCGCACGACGGCCTGGCCGTCGGGGGTGAGCCCGTCCGGGGTCACGGGCAGAGTGAGCCACACGGCGAGCTTGCTTCCCGCCGCCCGGTGCGCCTTCTGCACCTCGGCGATGGCCTCGGCCCGGCGGGCGTTGCCCGCGGTGTCGGTCAGGTTGTCGCCCTCGATGTCGAGGTCGATCGTGGAGATCGAGTAGCGGTCGATCACCGAGCTGTAGGCCGACTCGAGCTGCCCGAGGTTGGTGCAGGCCGTGGCCAGCTCGTCGTTCTGCTGGCCGCCGAACGAGACCGCGACATCCCCGCCCTCCTGCTGGAGGCGGGCGACGCGGCGGTCGAGGTCGAGCGTGGCCGACGCCTCGTCGAGCGAGTAGGCGGTGCCCCAGCTGGGCTTGCAGACGTCGCCGGGGGTGGAGACCACGAACGAGAGCACGACGTTCTTGTCGACCTTGGCCGTGGACGTCTCGAACGCGAAGGACGGCGTGGCCGTGACATCCGTGTACCCGGCGAACCAGGATGCGGGCGCGGGCTCGGCCGCCGCGGTGACGACCTGGGTGCCCCAGAAGCCGGCGCCGACGAGCCCGCCGGTGACGGCGAGCGCGACGAGAAGGCGCGGAACGGAGAGGCGCTTGCCCTCGAACATGGAGCTCACGCGGCCACCTCCTTCTCGGCGTTGTCCTCATCCGGCACGACGATGAGCGGCTGCCTCTCGTCGGACTCGACGTTGATCGGCACGGACTGGCCGCGGCCGCCGTGGTAGAGCACGGCGCGCCAGTCGATGGCCTGGGTGTCGGCGACGACGGCCTTCGACTTCTTCGGCTTCTTGTCGACGAACAGCCAGCTGATCGCGCCGAGCCAGACATCCACGATCGACTTGAACACGCCGATGTAGGTCACGATCGCCCAGCTGGCGAGGGTGGCGTTGAAGAGCGCGAACGCCGCGTTGCCCCAGTTCTGCTCCTGGATGTCGCGCCACAGCGTGAACAACGAGAAGGCGACGATCAGGTACGGCGCCAGCACGAACCACACCGGCGCGGCCGTGCGGTTCTTGACCTTGGGGGTGCGGGCGAACGGGATCTTCTTGCCCGTGATCGCCTGCTGCAGCGACTTGAGCACGCCGGCCAGGTTCACCGGCAGCAGGATCAGGTTGAAGCCGTAGATGCGCAGCACGTCGGATGCCCGGTACCCCGTCATCCGCAGGTCGCTCGCCATCGCGAGGAAGTACGGCAGCGCCGCGCAGAGCACGAGCGGGCTGAGCAGGCGCGAGTCGTACGGGAACGCGAGCAGGAACACGAGCCCGAAGCTCGCCCACGCGATCGACGCCATGTAGTTCACGCGCAGCAGCACCTCGGTGCGGGAGACCCGCTGGCCCTGGCGCTTGCGCTCGGCGATCTGGCGCCAGAGCTTCGGCAGGATGAGCAGGCCGCCGTTCGCCCAGCGGCGACGCTGCACGATCAGCGAGCCGAAGTCGGGCGGGGTGGCGCTGTAGCTGAGACGCTCAGGGTAGTTCACGAGGGTCCAGCCGTGCACGCCGAGGTCGATGCTCGACTCGGTGTCCTCGATCACGGTGCGGTCCTGCACGTAGCGACGGATCTCGAACCCGCCCACCTGCTCGGTCTCCACGATGTCCTCGAGGGCGCGCTTGCGGATGACCGCGTTGGCGCCCACCCAGAAGCTGGCACCGAAGTACGACATGCCCTGGTGCAGGATGTGCTGGATGTCGGTGGTCGCGCCCGCGAGCCGCTCGATGCGGGTGCCCGCCCCGCGGAACGACGAGTACGGGGTCTGCGTCACCGCGACGCGGGAGTTCTCCGGCTGCT
>JAODAU010000019.1 GCA_025463615.1 Microbacteriaceae bacterium
GCTGGCATCGCGACCGCCGCGAACGCTGCCCCCGAGTCCGCTGCCAAGTCCTCCAGCATCCCGGCGCCCGTCGCCGCCGTGCCGGCCCTCAAGGGCGGCAACACCGCAGTGCTGCTCGACTCCGGCGTTACCGGCGCGCTCACCTCGCTCGGCCTCACGCCGGGCGTCATCGGCACCGCCACCCTCACCGACGGCTCCGTGCACTTCCCGATCACCGGCGGCTCCGTCGTCTACTGGTCGCCGAAGGGCAGCTACCGTCCGTACGTGCAGGGCATCATCGAGCACGACGGATCGGGCCTCTCGCTCACCGCGGGCAGCACCGTCGTGTCGCTGACCAACTTCACGGTCAACCCGGGCAACTCGCAGCTCTACGGTGACGTCGCCGTCAACGGCACGTCCGCCGCGGTTCAGGCGCCCCTGTTCGACCTCCACGGTGGAACGCTCAAGCCGCTGCAGCTGCAGGGTGACGACGCCATCCTGACCGGTACCACGGTGCACGTCTCCGCGACCGCGGCCGGCCTGCTCAACAAGGTGTTCAACACCACCGCCGTCAAGGGCGGCCTGCTGGTCGGAATCGCGACCATCACGGCACAGATCCAGTAAGCACCCGCACCACAGCACCACCGGGCGCCCCATCGCATTCGTGCGGTGGGGCGTTCGACGTGTGTGGGAGCATGGGCGTGTGGATGACAGGCGGTTCCCGCGCAGTGTGTACGGTCGGGGCGACGAACCCGATCCCCGGTTCTCGCTCGCGAACGAGCGCACCTTCCTGGCCTGGATCCGCACCTCGCTCGCGCTGCTCGCCGCCGGGGTCGCGCTCGAGGCGTTCACGCTTCCCCTCCTCCCCGGGCTGCGGCTCGCGGCCTCGCTCGTGCTGATCGCCGGCGGCATCGCCTCGCCCGTTCAGGCCTGGATCGGGTGGATGCGCACCGAGCGCGCCGTGCGCCTCGCCACCCCGCTCCCGGCCCCGCGCCTGGCCGGGCCGATCGCCCTCGTCGTGATCGTGGCCGGGGCGCTGGTCGCCCTGGGCGTGCTGCTGCGATGACCGTGTTCGACCCGGGCCTCCAGCCGGAGCGCACCGCGCTGGCCTGGCAGCGCACGGCCCTCGCGCTCGCGGTCGCCGCGATCGCAGCCGGGCGCGGGCTGCTGCCGTTCCTCGGGGTCTGGTGCATCGCCGTCTCCGCCGTGGGGGTCGCGTTCGCCGTGGTGCTCTACGTGCGCGCGGCGCGGCGGTACCGCGCCATCCACACCCACCTCACGACGGTGGATGCCGCCACCCTCCCCACCGGCGCCCGGCTCATCGCGGCGACGGCCGGCACCGTGCTCGCGTTCGGGCTGGTGGCGGTGCTCTGGGTGCTCGTGCGGCGATGAGCGTGCGGGTCGTCATACTCGAGTCCGCGGGGCGGGACGCGGACAGGGCGCTGCTCGCGAAGTTCGGCACGGTCACCCAGGTCTGCCCCGACTGCGGCGGCGACCACGGCCGGCCGGTCGTCGCGGAGCCTGGCCGCTGGGTGAGCCTGAGCCGCTCCGGCGGACTCGTCGCCGTGGCGTTCAGCACCGCGGGCCCGGTCGGGGTGGACCTGGAGAGCCGCGCGGCGGTCGCGCGGCACCCGGTGCGGGGTCTGCGGCATCCGGACGCCCGGGAGTGGACGACCAAGGAGGCCGTGCTCAAGGCCGACGGCCGCGGGCTGCGCGTCGACCCGGCCGAGCTGGTCTTCGTCGACGGCCGGCTTGCCGAGTGGGCCGGATGCCCCGTGCCCCTCGCCACCGTGCGCCTGCACCACTTCGCCGCAACGGACGACCTCGTCGGCACCGTCGCCTGGTTCGGCGAGCCCGCCGAGGTCGAGGTCGACGTCGAGGTTCAGCGCAGGCTCGGCAGCGGCCTCTCGTAGATCCAGCGCTGGATCACCTGGCGCACGCCCTTGCCGCGCGGGGTGGCGGAGAAGACGGCCACGACATCCTCGGGCTCCACGTGCCCGAAGCGGTGCCGCTCGGTGAGCGCGCGCAGGCCGTCGAAGAACGCGGCGTCGCCGATCTCGCGGCGCACCGCGTGCAGTCCGAGCGCGCCGCGCTTGTAGACGCGGTCGTCGAAGAGCAGCTTCGGGCCGGGATCCCCCACCACGATGTCACGCGGCTGCTGCCCGAGCAGGGCGAGGTGCCGACGCGCGAGCTCGTGCGCGGTGGCGCCGCCGCTCGCCTCCGACCAGAGCCACTCCGCGTAGCAGGCGAAGCCCTCGTGCAGCCAGATGTGCTGCCAGCGCTCCACGGTGAGCGAGTTGCCGAACCACTGGTGCGCGAGCTCGTGGGCGATCAGGCGGTCGCTGCCGTGCGCGCCATCCACGTGGTTGCGGCCGAAGATGGCCATGCCGTGCGCCTCGAGCGGGATCTCGAGCTCGTCGGCGGTCACGATCACGGAGTAGCTCTCGAACGGGTACGGCCCGAACAGCTCGTCGAACACCTCGCGCATGCGGCCCACCGGCGCGAAATCGACCTCGGCCTGGCGCTGCAGGTGCGCGGGCGCGTGCACGCTCACCCCGGGCAGCTCGCGCGTGCGATAGCGGCCGATCTGCACGGTCGCGAGGTAGGTGGCCATCGGCTCCACCACCGCGAAGGTCCAGCGTGAACGGCTCGACGAGGTCGTCTTGGTGACCAGCCGGCCGTTCGCCACCACGTCGTAGGCCGACTCGCAGACCACCGTGATGTCGTAGGTGGCCTTGTCGCTCGGGTGGTCGTTGCACGGGAACCAGCTCGACGCGCCGTTCGGCTGGCTCGCCACGAGCACGCCGTCGGCGAGCTCCTCCCAGCCCACGTCGCCCCACTCGCTGCGCAGCGGATGCGGCGTGCCGTGGTACCGCACGACGACCTCGAAGTCGGCGCCCCCGGCGATCGTCTCGACGGGCACGAGCACGAGCTTGCGCGCGGTCGAGGTGACTTTCTTCGGCCGCTCGCCGTCGATCGTCACCCTGTCCACGATGAGCCCGGCCACGTCGAGCGATAAACGCTCGATCGGCTGGGTCGCGCGGGCCGAGATCACCACGCTGGCCGTCAGGCGGTTCGACTCGACACGGTAGTCGAGGTCGATGTCGTAGTGCTGCACCTCGTAGCCGATGTTCCCGCTGGTCGGAAGGTAGGGGTCACCCTCGAATGCGTCACTGGGGGCAGGGATCGGCGGCATGTAGTGGTCAAGTATTCCACGGGGCATCGGCCCAAGGCGCAATGGGATTCCCCGCCCAGAGCGAGCCCGCGGGCACGCGCTCGCCCCGCATCACGAGCGAGGCCGGGCCCACGGTCGCGCCGCGATCGATGCTGGCGGCGGGCAGGATCACGCCGTGCGGGCCGAGCGTGGCGCCGTCGGCCAGGCGCACGGCATCCAGCTGCATGATCCGGTCGTGGAAGAGGTGGGTCTGCACGACGCATCCGCGGTTCACGGTGGCGCCGACGCCGATGGTCACCAGGTCGGGCTCGGGCAGCCAGTAGGTCTCCACCCAGGCGCCGCGCCCGATCCGCGCTCCGAGGCTGCGCAGCCAGACGTTCAGCGCGGGCGTGCCGACGGCGTTCGCGGCGAACCAGGGCCGAGCCACCGTCTCCACGAACGTGTCCGAGAGCTCGGTGCGCCAGACGAACGACGACCAGAGCGGATGCTCCCGCGCCACGATCCGCCCGGCGAACACCCACTTCGCGGCCGTCGAGACCGCCGCGGCAGCTGCCCCCGCCGCCACCATCACGAAGCCGGAGAGCACGATCGCCCAGCCGAGGCCCCACGAGAGCCAGATGCGGTCGAGGGTGGCGAGGATGCCGAGCGCGATCCATCCGGTGACGAACGTGGGCACGATGCGCAGCAGCTCCCACAGCGCCCGGCTCACCTGCAACCCGACCGGCGGGCGGAAGGTGCGCGCCTCGTCGAAGTCGCTCACCAGCCGGCGCAGGCGCACGGGCGGGTTGCCCAGCCACGACGAGCCGCGCTTCGCCTTGCGCGGGGTCGCCGACAGCACCGCGACGAGCCCGTTGCGCGGCACCGAGCGGCCCGGCCCGGTGATGCCGCTGTTGCCGAGGAACGCGCGCCGGCCGATCTTGGCGCGGCCGATGCGCAGCCAGCCGCCGCCGAGCTCGTAGGTCGCCACCATCGTGTCGTCGGCGAGGAACGCGCCGGGCGCGATCGTGGTGAGCCGCGGGATGAGCAGCACGGTCGACGCCTCCACGTGCGCGCCGACGGTGGCCCCGAGCAGCCGCAGCCAGACGGGAGTGACGAGGCTCGAGTAGACCGGGAAGAGCAGCGTGCGGGCGGTGTCGAGGATGCGCTCGGTCGACCACGCCTGCCACCCGATCCGGCTGCGCACCGGGTGGTAGCCCTCGCGCAGCCCGATGCCGAGCAGCCGCACCGAGCCCACCACCAGCAGCGCGTAGGCGAGCCCCGCCACCAGCACGGCGAGCGGGAGGGCCGCGGATGCCCGCCACACGAGCTCCCCGAAGCTGGAGGCATCCCGGCTCATCGCGCCCAGCACGAGCGCGCCCAGCACGGCGCCGATGGCGGGCAGCGCCGACATCCCCACCGAGCCCAGGCCGTAGACGAGGAGCCAGCGCGTGCCGCGCGGCGGCCGCTGCTCGGGCCACGGGCTGCGCGCGGACCCGACGCGGGAGGCCGGAGAGCCCGCCCAGCGCTCGTTCGCGGGAACGCGACCGGAGACGGCGGAGCCCGGCTCGATCTCGGCGTTGGAGCCGACGCTCGCGCCGCCGAGCAGCGTGCTGCGCGACCCGATCGAGGCGCCGGCGCCCACGTGCACGCGGCCGATGCGCAGGGTGTCGCCGTCGATCCAGTAGCCGGAGAGGTCCACCTCCGGCTCGATCGCCGCGCGCGGCCCGATCGAGAGCATGCCGGTGACGGGAGGCTCGGTGTGCAGGTCGACGCCCTCGCCGATCTTCGCCCCGAGGGCGCGGGCGTAGTAGGCGATCCAGGG
>JAODAU010000020.1 GCA_025463615.1 Microbacteriaceae bacterium
GGGCCGCCTTCGCTATTACCCGCCGGGATATCGTCTAGAGGCCCTTGAGCGACAGCTCAAGAGGGGCTAGATTGGATGAGTGCCGAAGCCGCAGAAATATCGCGACGTCGTGAAGTTCATCAAGAGCCAAGGCTGGGTCCTGCTCCGGCAGGGCAAGGGAAGCCATGAACTGTGGGGGCTTCCGGATGAATCTCAGAAGGAGTCGATCCCAAAACACGGGGAGGTCAGCGCGGGCATCATCGGCCAATTGATCAGGAAGCTGCCGACATACCCGCAGAGTTGGCGATGACGGAAGTGATGCACATGAATTCACGCAAGCGGTATTCCGCGACGGCAACCCGCGACGGGCGCTGGTGGTCCGTTCGGGTCGACAACCCGGACACGGTGGGCCAGGCTCGAAGGCTGGACGAGGTCGAAGAGGTCGCTCGCGAGGTGATCGGGCTGTGGTTCGACGTGAGCCCGGACAGCTTCGATGTGGACGTCACGATCGAGATTCCGGAACCCGCACGCGCGGCGTGGGTCGAATCCGCGACAAGGGAGCAGCACGCACGCAGCGAGGAGGCGGCGGCCGCAGTGCTCCGTCGCGAGGCGGTTCACACGTTGCGGGAATCGGGGCTGACGCTCGCGGAGACGAGTCGGGTTCTCGGCATCTCGCCGCAGCGCGTCCACCAGCTCGATCGCTAGACGACGACGTCCTGCCCACCACTGGCGCTACGGCAGCAGCCCGTCCAGCGGGCGGCGGGTGAGCAGCACGATCGCGGCGTAGGTCCAGCCGTGGAGGGTGATGGTGCCGTAGCGGCTGTTCGGCAGCACGAGCGACCCGTCGACGACGTTGTACTTCTCGTAGGTCTCGCCGGTCTCGTCGTAGTTGCGCTGGATGGTCGCGAGCAGCCGATCCGCGATGAGCGAGGCCTCCGCGGTGTACCCGTAGCGGTCGAGCCCCCAGCACGCCACGATGTGCAGCGGCGGCCAGCCGGCGGGGTAGGTCCACTGCAGGTCTTCGTACTCCAGGGCGAACCGCGCGGGATCCGGACGAGAGTCCTCCGTGCACAGCAGGCCGTGGTCGCGCAGCAATTCGCCGAGCCCCGCCGCCATCCGCGCCGCCTGCTCCGGCGTCGCGATGCCCGCCCAGAGCGCCCAGTACGAGGTCGCGCCGAGCACGCTCACGTGCTGCCCGCGCACGTAGTCGTAGTCGAGGTACTGGCCGCGCTCCTCGCTCCAGCAGTGGCGGCGCACCAGCTCGGCCCGGGCATCCGCCTCGGCCACGAACTCGGAGCCGTCGAGCCTGAGAAGCCCGGCCAGCGAGGCCAGCGTGCGCGCGTAGACGACGAGCGCGGCGTTGGTCATCACCGGGTTCGTGTGCGTGACATCCCCGTCGAACTGCGTGGTCCAGTCGAGCCCGGTCTCGGCCTCTGCCGAGAGCCGCGGGTCGAGGGTGGGGTCGCCGAGGTCGCGGTTCGTCACCAGCCCGGTGGGTGTCGCATGGTGGTCGGCGAGCCAGTACTCGCGGTACTCGCGCACGAGCAGCGGGTACGCGCGGGCCAGGAGTTCGCGGTCATCCGTCGCCCGGATGTAGCGCAGGATGCTGTCGGGGAACAGCGGCGTCTGCGACCGGGTCGAGAGCGGCTCCTCGTTGCCGTTGGGCATGTAGCCGAACCGCTCCACGAGGTAGAGGTAGTTCTCGATGTTGCCGCGCACCAGGTCGAGCCGGTCGTGCACCATGAGCGCCAGGTTCGAGAAGTAGGTGTCCCAGCTGAACATCGTCGTGTACCAGTCCGGCGAGGTCGGCGCTGCGCCGGCGACCCACGGATGCGGCAGGTCGATCGACTTCACCGCCAGCCGCCGCGGGTCGTCGCTCCGCACCACGTCGTGGTCCCAGTTCGCCCGGATCAGCTCGTCCAGCCGCTCCATCATTCGTTCGCCCTCCGGATGTTCGTGAACGTGACCTCGTCGTCGTCGCCGCCGGCGAGAAGGAAGCGGCACCCCACGAACCCCTCCGCGGACTCGGCCGAGAGAAGCCGCGCCCGACCGCGCCCCACCTCGACGCCGTCCACGGTGAACACATAGTGCTCCGCGGATGCCGCGATCGCGAGCCGGTGCGCGCCCGGGGTCACCGCGACCCGTTCGCGAACGGTGAGGTCGTCGACCGTTCGCGCGAAGACGGCCACGTCGCCGGAGACGGCGAGCGTGTACGCGTGGAACGGGTCGCTGAGCACCCCGATGCCGGTGCCGCCGGGCGCCGCGTCCGGGATCGTCGCCTCGAACAGCTGGGCGTCCTCGGTCTGCGGCAGCAACACCCGCGCCCGAGGCGGCACCACGATCGTGTCGTGCCACTCGAGCCGCAGCCCGGGCGGGGGCTCGCCGACCGTGCTCCAGCCGAGCGTCAGCAGCGAGTCGGGCGGCGGGGCGGATGCCGCGGCCGGCAGTTGCCGATCCACCGTCACGCTCAGCTCGGTGGTCCCCTCGCGCCCGACCACCGGCCAGCCGTCGACCCACTCGACCGGCAGCAGGAACGTCTCGCGCCCGAGGTTGTGGTGGTACACGAACCCGCCCTGCGCCTCGTGGCGGGTGCCGAGCGCGACCGCCCACCAGGAGCCGTCGGCGGCTTCGACGAGGTCGGCGTGCCCCAGCGTCTGGATCGGATGCCCCACCCGGTGCCGGTGCGTGATCACCGGGTTGTGCGGCGCGGGCTCGAACGGCCCCCAGGGTGACCGGCTGCGCGCGACCGTCTGCATGTGGCCCTTCCACGTGCTGCCCTCGGCGCTGAACAGGTAGTACCAGTCGCCCACGCGGTAGAGGTGCGGGCCCTCTATGTCGTTGGAGCTGAAGCCGCCCCAGCCGGGCGTCAGCTCGCGCAGCGGCCCGAGTTCGCCCGTCTCGATGTCGAGCTCGGCCTGCACGACCGGCCCGAGGCGGCCGTCCGGCAGCGGGTCGAGCGTGCGGCGCGTGTAGTACCAGGTGCCCTCGTCGTACAGGAGCGAGGGGTCGAAGGCGTCGGTGTCGAGCCAGAGCGCGTCCGACCAGTCGCCGGCGGGATCCGTGGTTCGCACGATGAAGTTGCCCTGGCCCTCGGCCACGTTCGTGCACGCGACGTAGAAGGTGCCGTCGGAGTAGCGCAGCGTCGGGGCGTAGAGCATCACCTCGCCGGGAAGCCCGTCGCGGCGGTACTGCGACGGGCGCGTGACCGCGGCGCCCACGATCCGCCAGTGCACGAGGTCGGTCGAGTGGCTGATCACGATGCCGGGCAGGTACTCCATCGTCGAGTTCGCGAGGTAATAGTCGTCGCCCACGCGCACGATCGACGGGTCGGGCGCGATCCCGCGGATCACCGGGTTGGAGTAGGTGGCCATGTCAGTAGGTCACCGGCCCGTTGCTCCAGCCGATGCGGCCCAGGCGGTAGGTGAACCGCCGCGGCTCGGGCGGCAGGGGCAGCGGCGGGCCGAACGCGAGGTCCGGTTCATCCGTCCAGCGGATGCCGACCGCCACCTCCACCACGCTGCTGCGACCCGGCCACGCGCTCACCTCGACCGTGGCGCGGTTCCACGCGATCGGCAGCGGACGCGCGACGCCCTCGATGGACGTCCCATCGCTCGACGTCAGCCGCACGAATACCCGCACGGCCCGGCCCACGATGGCCGCGTTGTCGGTGTCGAAGTGTGCGTAGACGAAGGATGCCGCCCCCAGGTCGAGCGGGCCGGCCTGCCGCAGCGTGACCACGTCATCCACCCCCGCGACGAAGTCGGGGATCGCCACGTCGAGCGTGGGCGCCGGGATCGGCTCGTGGTAGACCGGCGTGCAGACGCGATCGGTGTGGTCGACGGTGATCGTCGTGTCGCCGCGCGGCTCCCAGGTCTCGAGCACGCCGTCGGAGAGCCAGAGCTCGCCCCGCGGCTCGCGGATCGGATCCGGGCGTCGCGCCTCGGTGAGTGCGGCCACGACGGTGTCGCCCTCGACCGCGTGCACGCCGGGGCCGAGCTCGACGGTCTCGCCGCCGGGGATGCGCACCTCGGCCGCGGACCCGACCGGCACGGTCACCTCGGCCGAGAACCGGCCCCCGTCGACCCGCCACGACGCGCGGATCGTGCCGCGCGGCGTCTCGCGCGTGAACGACGCGTTGCCCACCTCGGCGGTGAGCCGCGGCTCGATCGCGAACCGGCGGAACCCGGGCTCGAGCGCGCGAAGCCCGGCGACATCCCTCCACACCCAGGCCGCGAACGGCGCGCCGAGGCCGATGTGGTCGAGGGATGCCACGCCCACGTTCTCGTCGTCGATCCACCAGGTCTCCCAGAAGGTTCCCGGCCCGTCGACGAGCATCGAGCCGATGCCGGGCTGCTCGCGCTGGCGCACGGCGGCGAGCAGGGCGGATCCGCCGTCCGCGTCGGCGAGGGCGCGCACCACGGCCTTCGTCGCGGCGAACCCGCTCGAGAGGCGGTCGCCGCGGGCATGCACGTCGGCGCGGAGGCGGTCGCGGAGGCCCGCGACATCCGAGTCCCGCGCGAGGCCGGCGACCAGCGCGGTCGCGGAGGATCCCTGCGAGTCGTTGCCCCAGGTGCCCTCGACGGAGTCGCGCAGCCTGCGCCGCGCGGCCTCCACGACGGTGACTGCCTGCGCTCGCCGGGTCGCGGCGGCGCGCACGTTGCCGGTCGCCTCTTCGAGGTCGGCGAGGGCGCGCAGCGAGACGACCACCGCTCCGGTCTGCAGCACCACCGGCGGCGTCTGCACCGGCGCGAGCCAGTCTGCCCCGAAGCTGATGTCGGCCTTCCGCACGATTCCGTTGACGAGCGAGCCCAGCTGCCACTCGGCCCAGCGACGCATCGCCGGCAGCATCGGCTCGATGCGCCAGGCGTCGCCGGTGGCCCACCAGGTCTGCCAGGGCAGCTCGGTCATGGCCGAGCCCCACACCGGGTCGGCCGGCTGGGCGCCGAACTCGCCGTGCAGCTGCGGAGCGATGCCGGGGATGCCGCCCCTCGCGTCGGCCTCGAGGGCCACGTCGACGAGCCAGTTGCGGTAGACCCCGGTGAGGTCGAGGTGCGCGAGGGCGGCCTCGGCCGAGACCGAGGCATCCCCGGTCCAGCCGCCCTGCTCGCGGGTGGGGCAGTCCTCGGGCAGGCCGTGGGTGTTGTTGAGCTGGGTGCGAACGGCGTAGTCGACGATCGCGTCGAGCTCGGGCACCGCGGTGCTGAGCGTGCCGGTGCGCTCCACGTCGGAGTGGGTGACCCGCGCGGAGACGCTCACCTCGGCGCCCTCCGGCAGGCCCGCGACCTCCACGTAGCGGAAGCCGTTGACCCCGAACCACGGGCTGGCCACTGCGGGCTCTCCCGCGCTCACGACCGCGAAGACCTGGCGGCCGCGGTCGCGGTCGTCGGGCAGGCGGATGTTGGTGGTGTCGACCCTGCCGTCCGCGCTCAGTTTCTCGCCCTGGGTCGACGTCACGCGGCATCCGGCGGGCAGGGCGCCCAGGTGCAGCACAACCCGGCCTGCCACGTTCTCGCCGAGGTCGAAGACGCGCACGCCCTCGGCGGGGGTGCCGATGTGTTCGCCGGTCAGCGACCGCACCGCGCGCACCGGCGGCCCGGCGTTCGGCACGACCACCGCGGGGGAGCGCGGCGTCGCGTCCGCGGGGGTCATCAGCACGGGCGTCGACTCCGCTTCACGCCCGCGCAGGTCGTGCTCCTCGAGGTAGAAGGGGTCGTCGGTGGTGACCTCGGTGGGCGAGGTGATCCACTCGGCGGAGCCGCCGATCACCCGCGTCTTTCCGTTCGCGAGCGTGATGCGCAGCTCCACAAGCAGCCGCGGCCGGTCGAGCACGAGCCGGTAGTGGCCGAGCGAGCCGATGGCGGTGAGGGCGAACGGCTCGGCGGTGATGAGGTCGGTCACGTCGTAGGTGCGCGAGGTGGCGCGGGCGAGCGCCGAATCGGTCGGGCCGAGCTCGCCGTCGTTCACCACGGTGTCGCCGATGAGCAGCCGGGTGGGCCCCCAGCCCGCGATCGACAGGCGTGCGGATGCCACGCCCACGGCCCCGGCAACGGTGACGGTCGCCGCGTGCGTGGCCGGCGGGCTCATCCACTCGGCCTCCCAGTCGGCCAGCTCGTAGGCCGCGCTCTCGATCGCGGCCGGCTCGGACCAGTCCGAGAGCTCGCCGTTCTCGTCGCGGGTGAGCACGCTCCAGAAGTAGCGCGTGTGCGGCGGGATCGGCGCGGCCTCCCAGGCGAGGCCGCTGTTCTGCTCCGACTCGACGAGGCCGCTGTCCCAGACATCCGGCATCGCGCCCGGGTCGCCGGTCGTCGACACCGCGATGCGGTACGCGGTCTGGCGCTGGCCGTCGCGCACGAGCGGCACGACCCAGGCGAGGCGCGGGCGCGGGACCGTGATCACGTTGACGACGCGGTCGCCGGGCCCGGACTGCTCGCGGCCGTCGGCGCGCAGTCGCACCGGCGCGGGGGAGGGGGTGACGTCGTGCGCCATGCGGCTGACCTTTCCACGATGAAAGCTTGAGCGCCAGCGGCAAGCCTGACATGCTCGAACCGGCTGGGACGCGAACTGAAACGTATCAGGTAACGTGATCATTGCCAAGACCCATTCCGTCGACGACGACAGGATTCGCAGATGCCTCGCTCCCCTCTCCAGCTCGGGCTGGCCGTGCCGATGTTCGCCGCCCCCGGCATCCCCGGCCTGCGCACGCCCAGCGTCGAGCGCGTGGACTGGGCGCTCACGCTCGACGCGATCCGGTCGGCGGACGCGCTCGGCTACGACTCGGCGTGGTTCTCGGATCACCTCTTCCACGGCCTCGACGGCGAGTTCCTCGAGAGCTGGACCACGCTCGCGGCGGCCGCGACGGTGACGGATCGCCTCCGGCTGGTGAACAACCACCTCGGCCTCGGCTTCCGGTCCGCGCCGCTCGTCGCCAAGATGGCGGCCACCGTCGACGTGATCTCGGGCGGCCGCTTCGAGCTGTTCGTCTCGCACGGCATGCGCGAGCGGGAGCACACGAGCTACGGGTTCGAGTGGATGCCCGAGCTCGAGCGGCGGGTGGCTCGGCTCGATGAGGCCGTCGGCGTCATCCGCGAGCTCTGGAGCGGGAACCCGGTCAGCCACCGCGGCGAATTCTTCACGCTGGATGGCGCGCTCAGCACGCCCGCGCCGCTGCACGACATCCCGGTCTGGCTCGGCGGCCCGCTGGATGACGCCGTCGTGCGCACGATCGTCGGCCGAGCCGACGGCTGGAACTCGTTGCCCGCCTCGCTGGCCGACTACGCCG
>JAODAU010000032.1 GCA_025463615.1 Microbacteriaceae bacterium
GGCTCGACCGCGCGCACCATCGGGTTCACCCCACCGAAGGGCGCGTCGGCGGCCACCCCGATCGCGATGTGGGCGCGCGTCCAGTCTCCGCGGGTGAAGAGTGCCAGCCCCAGGAGGGCGTGGAACACCCCGTCGCCCATGTCGATGAGGCCGTCGTCGATGAGCCGGCAGAACGGCTCGAGCTCGCTCACCGCACGATCCGGCAGCCCGCTGAGCGCGTCGGCCGCTCCGCTCCAGGCGCCCTGGTAGCGCGACGGGCCACCCGGGCCGAGCGGGTTCTCCTGCGCTCCCGCGCTGCGCGACATGCCGTACGCGAAGGTCAGGTAGCCGGTGAACACCGGGTCGCTGGATGCCTCCGCCCGCGCCAGCTCGAGCCCGGGCAGCACCCGTTCCGGCGGCTGTCCCGTCACGAGCCCGGCCCACCCCCGCAGCGTGCGCACCCGGAATCGCACGTAGTCGTCCGCGAGCCCGAGCGGCTCCTCACGGATGTCGTCGAGGATCGCCGCCGCCTCAAGCCAACGCTTCTGCACGACCAGCACGAACCCCTGCACCAGCGCCCGGCGCACGGGGTCCCGCGCCCACATCACCGTGCCCAGCTCGGCGACCACCTCGTCGATGTCGCGTGCGAGGGTCGTGTCGAACAGGGAGTCGAGCCAGCGTCGTTCGCGCAGCGCGGGATCCGAGGTCACCGTGCTCGCGCGCCGCAGCAGCCGCCCAGCCTGGCGATAGGAGCGCTCGAGGTGCAGCTGCCAGGCGAACGCCGCGGCCTCCTCGGCGAGCGCGTCGTCGTAGCGGTCGGCGGCCGCGAACCTGTGGCGCAACGACTCCTCCGGCGAGCGGACGAGGCCGGCGGCGCGCAGGTGCATGGCGCGGCGTTCATCCGGGTCCAGGCCGGCGTAGAGCGCGGCGGCGGTCACGGCGTGGGTGATGCGCACCTCGGCGTCGACGCCCGTGCCCCGGAACTCGACCGGGGCATCCGCCTCGCTCGCCCGCAGGGCGGATGCCGCCTCCGCCACCCCCGCGACCCTGGCGACCAGCGGCAGCGGCTCCCACCCCGACCCGAGCACCGCGAGCGCGCGGACCGCCGCGGCGGCCGGCGGCGACAGCGTCTGCAGCCGCGCGGCCAGGCTGGCGGCGAGGTCGGCGGGAGCGGGCAGCGCCTCCATCGCCGAGAGCTCGGCCACGCTGTGCTCGCGCAGCAGCGAACGCAGGTAGAGCGGGTTGCCGCCGGTGTGCTCGTGCAGGCGGGCCGCGAGCGCGGCGGGAGCCGACGCATCCATGGAACGAAGCAGCTGGGTCGTGCGCGCGACATCGAGGCCCGCGAGGGCGAGCTCGGTCGTGCCGTCGTCCAGCAGCAGGTGCCGCCACTGGGGATGGGCACCGGCCGTGAGCGGACGCATGGCCGCCGCGACCAGCAGGCGGTCGCCAGCGGCCCGACGCACGAGCCACACGATCGTCTCCACGGACTCCGGATCCATCCACTGGAGGTCGTCGAGCGCGAGCAGCACCGGCCCCGTGTGCTGCCGGGTCTCCACGAGGTCGCGCAGTCGCTGCGCCGCCTGGTAGGGACGCCCCTCGAGCGCGACCCAGTCGGTCAGGGACGCGTAGGGCGAGCGGGTCGCGGCTCGATCGCCCGTCGCCTCGAACACGGAGAACCCGTCGGCGCGGCGCACGAGCTCCTCCAGCAGCGCGCTCTTGCCGATCCCCGGCTCACCGACGATCGACAGCACCGACGGCATGCCGCGTCGCGCCGCCGCGATCGCCCGGTCCACGGTGTGCAGGTCGCTCTCGCTCCACCACATGGGCACCGTCCTGAACTAGTCACTTCGGACAGTCGAGGGGATCCGCCCGCGCTGGAAACTGATCGTACAAGCCCACACACCCCAAGGAACATCATGAACCCCACCAAGATCATCATCGGACTCATCCCGTTCGCGCTGTTCGCGATCCTCGGCAACTGGATCCCGATCGGCTGGGCGGCCCTCGTCGGCATGGCGGCCGCGATCGTGGCGATCCTCGTCGAGCTCCGGGGCGGCGTGAAGGCCGTGCCCGTGGTCGGCGTCATCGTGCTCGGCGTCTTCGCGGTGCTCGGGTTCACGGGCTCCCCCGAGGTGCAGCACGTGCTCGCCGTCTACGGCCGCGGCCTCGCCACGATCGTGCTCGCGCTGTACATCCTCGCCACGGTGCCGTTCGCGCCGTTCACCTCGCAGTTCGCGAAGGCGAGCGTGCCGCGCGAGGCGTGGAAGTCGCCGCGGTTCGTGACCACCAACCGCCGCATCAGCCTCGCGTGGGGCCTGACCGTGCTGCTGACCGGGCTCTGCCACCTGCTGGCCGGCGCGATCGCGGTGGGAACCCCGATCCTCGCGCTCGCCCTCAACTGGGGCCTGCCGATCGCCGCCATCCTCTGGACGGTCCGGTACACGAGGACCGTCGTCGAGGGCGCCACGACCAAGTCTCCGGCGGTCTGAGGATGCCGGCGACAACGAAACCCGCCGGCCCGGTGAACCGGGTCGAGCATGGAGACGGCGAGCCCGTGGTGCTGCTCCACGGGCTCGGCGGCGACGTCGGGTTCTGGGAGGCGGAGCTGGCCGCCCTCTCCGACCGGTTCCGCACGATCGCGATCGACCTGCGCGGCGACAGCATGGACGACCTCGCGGATGACGTCGCCGTGGTGCTCGACGACCTCGGCATCGCACGCACACACATCGTCGGTTTCTCGCTGGGGGGCTGCGCGGCGCAGGCCTTCGCCCTGCGACACCCGGCGAGGCTCGACCGCCTGGTGCTGGCCTCCACGTTCGCGGTGATGAACGCGCAGGCGCGACTGTTCCTCGATGCCGTCGCCGCGACGTACGCGCGGACTGCCTCCGCGAAGGAGCTGTTCGAGCTGGTCTGCCCCTGGCTTTTCTCGATCCCCTTCCTCGAAGATCCTGGGAACGCCGCTTACCTGCGCTACGACGACGAGACGATCGATCGCGACGAGCAGCTCGCGTGGAGCTGGCTCTACGCCGCGCAGCGGGGCTTCGACGCCCGCACGGCGATCGGCGGCATCACCTCACCGACGCTGGTCATCGCCGGCGCGCACGACAGCCTGGTCTCGCTCGACGACGCCGAGTACCTGCGCGACCACATCCCAGGCGCCACGCTTGAGGTGATCGAGGGGGCCGGTCACCTCACGAACGTGGAGCAGCCGGAGCGGTTCGTCCGCGCCGTCCTGGAGCATCTGACACGCACCGAGTGAGACGCGAGAGCGCGCCGACCCTCAGCGCCGCACCAGCGGCAGCCACAGGTCGTCCACGATCTCCTCGAGAACCTCGTCCGGCACCACTCCGAACCCCATCACGTATTCGTTGCGGAACAGGTCGAACGGCATGCCCACCATCCGTGGGGTGATGCGGGAGGCGTCCACCTCGCCGCGGGCCGCGGCACGGTCGAGGGCGACCTGGATCGATGACGTGCGATCGCCGATCAGCTCGCCGCGCAGCTGGGCCGGCGTCATGTCCAGCTCGCCGAAATGGCTGCCAATCACCGCGCCGAAGAGCACCGCCACATTGCTGTCCGTGGTGTTGGCGCGGCGGAGGATCGTGAGCACGTCGAGCCGGAGGTCGCCGGTGTCGGGGGGCTCGACCCTGGCGCGCTGCCCGTGGTTGCGCAGCGTCGCGACCAGCAGCTCCGCGCGGTCGCTCCACCGCCGGTAGATCACGTGCTTGGCGGTGTGGGCACGCTCGGCCACCGACTCGATCGTGAAGCGGGAGTAGCCCTCGGCGGCGAGCTGCTCCCACGCGGCATCCAGCACCGCGCTCTCCAGCTCGGCACCGCGTCGCCGCGTCTTCGCCGGTGCCGTCTCGCTCATGCCTCTACGGTCTCACGCCGGAAGGCGAGCGCGGGAATCACCGCGACGAGCGTGATGCCCACGGTCCACCAGAACGCGCCCTGGAACCCGCCCACCACGCCGCCGGAGACCAGTGTCTGCAGCACGACCGCCACGATCGCGATGCCGAAGGATGCCCCAACCTGCTGCGAGATGCGTGTGATCATCGAGGCGTGCGGCACCTGGCCCGGCTCGAGGTCCACGTAGGCCACCATCATCGGCGGGATCAGCACGGCTCCCATGCCGAGGCCGCGCACGAACAGCACGGCGGCCAGCCACCAGACGCTGGTCGAGGCGCCGGCGAATGCGAACGGAACGGTGGCCGCGGCCGTGATCACGAACGCTGCGATCGTGACGGTTCGCGAGCCCAGGATCGGCGTGATCCTGGCGGCGATCACCCGCGAGACGAGCGCTCCGACACCCTGCGGGATGAGCAGCAGGGCGGCCACCAGCACCGTCTCGCCACGCAGCTGCTGCCAGTAGAGCGGCAGCAGGAACATGCCGGCGTACATCGCGGCGCCGGCGGTGAACAGCACCGCCGACGACGAGGCCAGCGAGCGGAACCGCAGCAGCGTGAGGTCCACGAGCGACCGGGCGCCGCGGCGGCGCGACCAGAGCACGAACGCCACCAGCAGGCCCACACCCAGCAGGAACGGCAGGATCACGTCGAGGCGAGCGACGCTTCCGCTGATCGCGATGTTCGAGAGGCCGAGCAGGATGCCCGCCAGGGCCGGCGCCATGAGCGCGAGCCCCGCGACATCCAACCGCGCCGCCGCACGCACGGCCGGCTCCGGACGGTCCCGCTGCAGCGTGCGCCAGGCGAGCACCAGCCCGACGGCCACCAGCGGCACGTTGATGAGGAACATCCAGCGCCAGCTGAGCCAGTTGAGGATGACTCCGCCGAGGATCGGGCCGACGATCGGCCCGAGGGCCAGTGGGAGGCTGATCGCCGCGACGATCGCGCCGCGCGCTTTCATGCTCACCCGCGTGCCGACCGCCTGGATGGCGAGCGTCTGCATGAGCGGGAAGATCAGTCCGGCGCCGAAGCCCTGGATCGCGCGGAAAGCGATGAGCGAGCCCGCGTTCCAGGCTGTTGCGCACGCGATGGATGCCACGACGAAGAGCAGGAGGGCCGCCATCCACGTCGCGCGGCCGCCGAATCTCGCCTGGGCCCAGCCGGTGACCGGGATGGCGACCGCCATGGCGAGCAGGTAGATGGTGGTGACCCATTGGATCGTCGCGGTGGTCGTGTGGAGCGACTGTGTGAGGTCGTGCAGGGCGATGGTGACCATCGTCGAATCGAGGATGGCGGCGATGCCGCCGAAGATGAGCGCGAAGATGGTGCGCCGGGCCTGCGGCGGGATCTCGTCCCGCGCCACCGGTGCCTCGGTGTCCGTTGTCATGAAGACTCCAAAATTAGGGAACTGTTTGGTGTCTTATCGTACGACGGGAGATTAGGGAACGCAATAGTTCCTAACGGTGACGCCCGCCGACCTCGCGCGCCAGCTCCGCCTTGAGCGCCAGTATCCGCTTGCGGCGCTCCTCGGGCGGCAGCAGCTGCGCGCGCGGCGAGGTGCGCAGCGCCGACTCGCGGATGGCGCCCCGGATCTCATCGCTCGCCGCGAGCCTGCTCGCCGCGGCCAGCGCATCCACGTAGTCGTCGTCGCCCTCCCGCGCTCGGATCTCGTGCACGAGCGAGTCGAGCACTGCTTTCCGCTGGCGCAGGTGCAGCACGTCCCGCTGGCGGTAGTCGGACTGGTGCCGGGCCTTACCCGCCCGCCCGGTCGCGGAGGCGAGCTCCTCGGCGACCCGCTCGGCATCCGCGTGCTTCTCGTCCGCGAGGAGCGCGAGCTGCTGCACGACCGCGGCCGAATACCACTCGCGATCGAAGTCGGCGTGGTCGCGCAGCGCGCGAACGATCGCCTGGTTCGAGACGGAGAGGCGGATGGCGGAACCGACGATCAGCATCCCCTCGGCCACGAGGTCGGCGAGGGTCGCGGCATCGAATGCCGGCTCCTCGGCCGCCGGATCGACGGCGCCGCTGTTCCCACGCATCCGATCCCCTGAACGTGATCTGCCCGTTGACTCGATTGTGTCACGGGCGGGTGTCACGGGGTCAGCGGGCGGCGACCCCGTCCGCCAGGAAGTCGAGCAGGCCGGGCAGTTGCCGACTGCCCTCGGGCGTGGCCGTGACCACGCACACGCCCACCAGCGTGGTGACGAAGTCGGCGCCGCGGAGGCCCGGGCGGAACGCGCCGGATGCCGTGCCGGCATCCAGGATCTGCTGGGCGGCCGCCGCGAGGGTCGCCCGCGTAGTCGCGGAACTCGCCGCGCCACTCTCGACGAGCGACCGCAGGGCGGGTGCCATGGCGCGCTTGTTCTCGATGCGCTCCACGAATCGATCCATCCAGAGGCGCAGGGCCTCGGCCGGCGGGTGCGACTCGAGCAGCTCGGCGGCGCGGGCGGCCACGAGCAACAGTTCGTCCTCATAGACGGCGGCGGCGAGGTCGTTGCGGTCCGGGAAGTGGCGGTAGAGCGTGCCGACGCCGACGCCCGCCTCGCGCGCGACCGCCTCCGGCCCGACGTCTCCGTCGGAGGCGAAGACGCGCTTCGCGGCCTCGACGATGCGCGCCCGGTTGCGGCGGGCATCCGCGCGCTGGCCGATGGGGCTCACGGACAAGTGGAATTCCTTCCGGTTAAGGCGTACCGTAGCGGAAGTTCCTCCGCTTAGATGATCATCGCACGAAAGGACACCACCATGCCCGACACCTTCCCTCTCGCCCGCCGGCCCGTCAACCGCATCGGCTACGGCGCGATGCAGCTGGTGCCGCGCGGGCGACCCGGGCCCACGGATGCCGAGGCCGTGGAGCTGCTCCACGCGATCGCCGCCCTCGGCGTCGACCACATTGACACCGCCGAGTTCTACGGCGAGGGGCGCGTGAACGGGATGCTGCGCGCCGCGTTCCCGGACGCATCCGACTCGCCGCTCATCGCCACCAAGATCGGCGCAGTTCACGTCTCCGGCGCCGAGATCCCCCTCGTCGCGGCGCAGCGCCCGCACGAACTCCGCGAGCAGGTCGAGGCCAACCTGCGCTCGCTCGGCCGCGACCGGCTCGACCTCGTCTACCTGCGCCGGGCGGATGCCGCCCCCGGAATCACCGCCACCGGCGAGCAGCTCGTGCCGCTCGCCGACCAGCTCGCCGAGCTCGTCGGGTTGAGAGACGCCGGGCTGATCGGGGCGATCGGACTCAGCAACGTGAGCGCCGACCAGTTCGCCGAGGCGCTGCCCGCGGGCATCGCGGCGGTGCAGAACGCGTACAGCATCCTCGACCGCAGCGCCCAGCCGGTGCTCGACCTGGCGCGCGCGAACGACATCGCCTGGGTGCCGTTCTTCCCGCTCGGCAGCGGCTTCGCCGGCACGCCCTCCGTGGGCGACCTGCCCGAGGTCGTGGAGGCGGCATCCGAGCTGGGTGTCACGCCGGAGCAGGTGGCCCTGGCCTGGCTGCTCGCCGACTACGAGGGCACGCTGCTCATCCCGGGCTCGCTCAGTCTGGAGCACATGCGGCAGAACGTCGCGGTCGCCGAATTGCTCGCGGGAACAGATACGGAGAGGTGGGTGTTTTAACGAGTACCGGCCTGTCGAAATTATCGTGCGGGCGGGTACTCTGACCACAAGTAAGGGAGTCCACATGACTGGCAAGACTGAGACCGCGATTCTCGCAGGAGGCTGCTTCTGGGGAGCCCAGCAGCTGCTCCGCCGTCGCCCGGGTGTCATCTCCACCCGCACCGGCTATTCGGGTGGCGACACCCCCAACGCCACGTACCGCAACCACGGTGACCACGCCGAGTCGGTCGAGATCGTCTTCGACCCCGACGTGATCAGCTACCGCGAACTGCTCGAGTTCTTCTTCCAGATCCACGACCCGTCGACCCGCAACCGCCAGGGCAACGACGTGGGTCGCAGCTACCGCTCGGCCATCTTCTACACGAACGACGAGCAGAAGCGCGTCGCCGAGGACACCATCAAGGATGTCGACGCCTCCGGCCTCTGGCCCGGGCCGGTCGTCACCGAGGTGGAGCCCGCCGGAGCCTTCTGGGAGGCCGAGGACGAGCACCAGGACTACCTCGAGAAGAACCCGTACGGCTACACCTGCCACTACGTGCGCCCGGGCTGGAAGCTCCCGCACCGCGAGGCACAGAACGCGTAACTAGAGCCACCGCCCGATCCGGGCGAGTTCGGCGGATCGGGGTCGGCATGCCGGCCCCGATCGGCCGTTAAGGCCCGGTTTCGGGCGCGGGCCGCACGTCGTACGTCAGCCGCGCGAACTGGCCGAAGCGCGTGACATCCACGAGCTCCAGCCGGTCGGGCCCGATGCGGCGCGGCAGTAGCGGCGCCCCGACGCCCAGGGTGGCCGGCGTGACGCTCAGGATGACGCGATCCAACGCCCCCGCGTCGAAGAACCGCCCCGCGAGCTCGCCCCCACCCACCACCCACACCTCGCGGTCGCCCGCCGCCGCGCGCAGCTCGTTCAGCGCGGCGGAGACCTCGCCGCTCACGAACCGCACGTCCGCGCCATCCGGAACGGGCAGCTCGCGCGTGGAGAAGACGTAGGTGGGCCGGTCGCCGTAGAAGCCCTGCCACTTGGCCGGCTCCTCGAGCAGGTTCTCGTGGCGCAGCACCCACTCGTAGGTGTGCGAGCCCTCGACGAGCACACCCATCTGGTCCATGAACTTCGACATGTCCTCGGCGCCCTCCTCGGAGACCGCGAACAGCCAGTCGAGCGAATCGTCGGGGTCGGCGATGTAACCGTCCAACGTGGTTGCGGAGTTGTAGATGAATTTCGGCATGCCCGCACGTTACCGATCACCACCGACCCTTGACGGCGTCGCGGGCCCATGGCTAGCCTGACCTGAAAGGTTTCAGTTTTTGGTCGCGCGAGCGGCTTCACACCGGTCGAAGGAGACCATCGTGCTCAGTCGGGACATCATCGTCTCCGTCACCGCATCCGTCGTCGCATTCCCGAAGAGCACCGTCGTCGAGGCCTCGCCCGACGCCCCGGAGGACGTGCTCGACTGGCGCCGCGGCAAGGTCGCGAACCCGATGACCAAGTACGCGGAGTTCCGCGACAGCCGGCCATCCGCCACCGGTCGCGACTCGGGCCGCACCATCGTGGTGCAGGTGGAGAGCGCGTCGGGCGAGGTCGGCATCGGCATCACCAACGGCGGGGTCGCGGCCGCCGCCCTGGTCGAGCTGCACCTGGCGGACATCGTGGAGGGCCAGTCCGCGTTCGCGCACGAGGCGATCTCCGACCGCATGTTCAACAGCACGCTGCAGTACGGCCGCAAGGGCATCATCCTGCACGCGATCTCGGCCGTGGACCTCGCGATCTGGGACCTGCACGGCCGGCTCGTCGGCCAGCCGGTCTACGAGCTGCTCGGCGGCCCGATCCACGACAGCCTGCCGATGTACGCGACCGGGCCCCTCGCCGGGCCGATCGAAGCGCTCGGGTTCTACGGCGCCAAGCTGCCGCTCACCTACGGCCCTAGCGAGGGCGAGGAGGGATTCCGCCGCAACGTCGAGCGCGCCCGCCGGGCGCGCGAGGCGGTCGCCGACGACTTCCCGCTTTACTTCGACTGCTGGATGTCGCTCAACGTCGACTACGCGGTGCGCCTCGCCGAGGCGGTCGAGCCGCTCGGCTTCCGCTGGCTCGAGGAGCCGCTCAAGCCCGACGACTACATCGGCCACGCCGAGCTGCGCCGACGGATGCCCGGGGCCATGACCCTCAACACCGGCGAGCACGAGTACACGGCTTCCGGGTTCCGCCTGCTCTGCGAGGCCGGGGTCGACGTGGTCCAGCCCGACCCGATGTGGTGCGGCGGCATCACCGAGATGAAGCGCATCGCGGCCGTCGCGTCGGCCTACGGCAAGCGCATCATCCCGCACGTCGGCGGCGCGTACAGCTACCACTTCCTCACCGCGTACCCGGACTCGACCTTCGTCGAGTTCCCCGTGATGACCGGCGACTGCAACACGATCGTGCCGTTCCTCGCGCCCCTCCTGCTCGGCGAGCCGCTGCCCGTCGACGGACGGATCACGCCCACCACGGCGCCCGGCTTCGGCCTCGAGCTGAACCCCGACTTCACCCTCGTGCGCCCGGTCACCCGCGAGTCGCTGCAGGCCTACGCGTGACCGAGCGCCTGCGCTTCGCGATGGTCGGAACCGGGTGGTGGGCCAACGTGGCGCACCTGCCGGCGATGGTGGCCGATCCGACGATCGAGCTCGTGGCCGTGGTCGACACGGACCGCACGCGCGCGCGACTCGTCGCCGACCGCTACGGCGTCGCGAACGCCTACGGCGACCTGGACGAACTGCTCGCGGGCACGCCCGTCGACTGCGCGGTCGTCGCCACCCCGCACACCACCCACCGACCCGTCGTCGAGCGGCTGCTGCTCGCCGGCGTCGACGTGCTGGTCGAGAAGCCGCTGACCACCACCGCCGAGGATGCCTGGGCCCTCGTCGACCTCGCGCGCCGGCTCGGCCGCGTGCTCTCGGTGGGCCTCACGTACCAGTACGCGGCCACGGCATCCGAGGTGCGCGGCATCGTATCGAACGACATCGGCGAGCTGGTCTGCGTGAACGCGGAGTTCTCGTCCGGCACCGAGGGGCTGTTCGCCACGACCGAGCTCGACGCGGATGCCGCGGGCGACCCCGCGGTGCCGCACGGCACGAGCTACTCCGACCCGGCGCTCTCGGGCGGCGGCCAGGGCCAGACGCAGCTCACCCACCTGCTCGGCAACCTGCTCTGGAACACCGGGGTGCAGGCCGACGAGGTGTTCGCGTTCATGGCGAACCGAGGGCTGCCCGTCGACCTCGTCGACGCGCTCACGTTCCGGCTGGACGGCGGCGCCCTGGGCACGGCGTCGTCCACCGGCACGACCCCGCCGGGGTCGGAGGTGCGGCACCGCATCCGCTATCACGGCACCGAGGCGATGGTGGAGCACGACCTGCTCAAGGCCGAGGCGTGGGTGTTCGAGCGGGGCGGCGGCATCCGTCACGTTCAGAACCCCGACAACGAGCCCTCGTACCGCCGCTCGCAGCCGGTGTCGACGCTGGCCGCGGTCGTGCGCGGCGAGACGGCCAACCCCGCGCCGGCGGATGTCGCCGCCGCATCCGTCTCGCTGATCGAGGCGGCCTACGTCTCGGCGGCGGAACACCGGCCCGTCGAGGTGCGGCGGGGCGAGATCATCCTGGAGGAGCAATCGTGAGTGGGCAGTTGACCGTCATCGTCGGGGCGTCGCAGGGCATCGGCGCGGTCGTCGCGCGCACGCTGGCGCAGGAGAACCCCGTGGTGCTGGCCGACATCGACCTGGCCGGCGCGCGGAAGCTCGCCGAGCAGCTCGTGTCCGAAGGACTCGATGCGCGGGCCGTGCACGTGAACGTCACCGACACCGGATCCGTGGCCGACCTCGTCGCGGCGACGCCCGGGGCCTCGCGCCTCGCGATCGTCGCTGGCGCCTTCCTCGCCACGCCCTCGCTGGAGGCGACGCCCGAGGAGTTCGCGCGCATCCTCGGCGTCAACCTCATCGGCGCCTTCGACGTCGCGCGCCAGTACTCGGCGGCGATGATCGGGAACGGGGGCGGCGCGATCGTGGCCATCGGGTCGATCGCCGCACGGATGCCTCGTATGCGCCAGGCGGCATACAGCGCGTCAAAGGCGGGAATGCGGCAGGCGCTGCGGGTGCTCGGCATGGAGGTGCGCGGACAGGGCGTGCGCATCAACTTTGTGGCGCCGGGCCCCACCGAGACGCCGATGATGGCGGAACTCGCCGCGGACCACACCGGCGTGCAGCTCTGGGAGGGCGAGCTCGCCACGTTCCGCCCGCGCATCCCCGACGGCCGCGTCGCCCAGCCGCAGGATGTCGCGAACGCGATCGAGTTCCTGCTCAGCGACAAGGCCGCCCACATCACGCTGCACGACCTCTACGTAGACGGCGGCGAGTCCCTGGGCCTCTGACCCGAAGCGGATCGAGCTCGTCGAGATCTCACCATCGCAATTCGTCGGTGAGATCTCGACGAGCTCGATCCGCTTTTCTCGGGCGGAAAGGCTAGGCGGAGCTGGCGCGGATGATGAGCTCCGGCTGGAGCAGGTGCCGGCCGTGCTGGTGGCCCTCGCTGCCGGAGATCTCCTCCTCGAGCAGGTCGAGGGCGGCGCGCGCCAGCGACTCGCGCGGCTGGCGGATCGTGGTCAGCGGCACCACCGTGGATGCCGCGAAGTCGATGTCGTCGTAGCCCACGATCGCGATGTCCCCCGGCACGCTGAGCCGGCGATCCAGGATGAGGGTCTGCAGCAGCCCGATCGCGAGCAGGTCGTTCGCGGCGAACACGGCATCCGGGCGGTCCTCCTCGCGCAGGGCGAGGATGCGCTCGGCGACCTTGCGGCCCTCGTCCACGGTGAGGTCGCTGGTCTCCATGATCGAGAGCGTCACCTCGGGGTTCTCGCGCGCCGCGCGGGACGCGCCCGAGACGCGGTCGCTGATCTGCGAGAGCGGGCCACCGGCCACGACCAGCCGCCGCCGGCCGGTCTCGATGAGGTGGCGCACGGCCATGTACCCGCCGGCCACGCCGTCGAGCCCCACCGAGCACACCTGGTCGGAGTCGACGTTGCCGTCGAACAGCACGGCCGGTGTGCCGTTGGCGCGCAGCCGGGTGAGCCGCGGGGTGACACCGTTCTGCGGCACGATCAGCAGGCCGCGCACGCGCTGCTCGTCGAAGAGGTCGATGTAGCGCTGTTCCCGATCCGGGTTCTGGTCGCTCGACCCGATCACCACCGTGTGCCCGGCCTCCTCGGCCGCCGACTCGAGCTCGTGCGCCAGGTCGGCGAAGAACGGGTTGGCCACGTTGACCACGACGAGGCCGATGGCGTTGCCGCGCCCCATCCGCAGCTGGCGCGCCAAGTCGTTGCGCACGAAGCCGAGCTCGCTCATGGTGGCCTGCACCTTGGTGAGCGTCTTCTTGCTCACCTGGTCGGGATAGTTCAGCACGTTGGAGACGGTGCCCACCGAGACACCCGCCGCCTTGGCGACATCGCGGATGCCCACGTTCGCCCTCATGTCATGACTTCCTGATCGTGGTTCGGGATGATCCCTGAGTATATTCCGGCTCCGCGATCGGGCCG
Source organism: Microbacteriaceae bacterium (assembly GCA_025463615.1). The sequence continues at coordinate 13,045 of JAODAU010000032.1, forward strand.
CCGACCGCGTACGTGTAGTGGCCGTGCTCCACGCCCTCCAGCTCGCTGCCGTCGGGGAGGCGCACCGTGGCGATCACGCCCACCGGCACATCCAGCTCCAGGGCGAAGCGCCCGTCGCGCAGGGTCCAGGATGTCTCGACCGTGCCGTACACGGAGTCGAACCGGAGCGCGCCGCTCGTGATTCCCGCGCCGGGCATGGGCGCGATCCGCACCTCGCGGGCGCCCGGCGAGAGCGACGTGACGCCGCCGATGGTGCGGTGCATCCAGTTGGCGACGGCGCCGAACGCGTAGTGGTTGAACGAGGTCATCTCGCCGGGGTTCACCGAGCCGTCGGCGCGCAGGCTGTCCCAGCGCTCCCAGATCGTGGTGGCGCCGAGGTCCACGGCGTAGAGCCAGCTCGGGAAGTCGTGCGTGGTGAGCATGCGGTAGGCGTCGTCCGAGCGGCCGCTGAGGGTGAGCGCGTGCAGCACGATCGGCGTTCCGAGGAACCCGGTCGCCACCGTGAATCCCTGCGACTCGGCGAGCTCGGCGAGCCGCCGGCCCGCGCGCGCCCGCACCTCCGGGTCGCCGATGATCTCCCACGAGAGCGCGAGCGCGTAGACCGTCTGGCAGTCGCTGCGCACCCGACCGTCCTTCGTGACGTAGCTGTCGCAGAAGGCGATCCGGATGCGCTCGGCCAGCTCGCCGTAGCGCCGCGCGTCGTCCGCCAGCCCGAGCGCCTCCGCGGCCTTCGCCAGCAGGTCGGTCGAGTGGAAGAAGGATGCCGTGGCCACGACATCCGGGTCGGCCTGCGCCGCCGCGGGCTGGTCCGGCGGCGCGAGCGGATCGAGCCAGTCGCCCAGCTGCTCGCCGCCGGTCCAGAGCAGGTCGTCGCCGGCGAGCGAGTGCACGCGGTCCACCCACGCCGTCATGCTCGCGTACTGCCGGCGCAGCACGCCGAGGTCGTCGTAGCGCTGGTAGAGCACCCAGGGCACGATGACGGCGGCGTCGCCCCATCCGGCCAGCGCACGCTCCTTGGGGAATACCCGCGGCACGACAGCCGGCACCGTGCCGTCCGGCAGCTGGTCGAGCGCGAGCGAGTCGAGCCACTCGTCGAGAAAGCGCGAGACGTCGAACAGCGTGGCTGCCGTGGGCGCGAACACCTGGGTGTCGCCCGTCCAGCCCAGCCGCTCGTCGCGCTGCGGGCAGTCGGTGGGCACGTCGAGGAAGTTGCCGACCATGCTGTTCACCACGTTCGCGTGCAGCTGGTTGAGCTCGGGGTCCGAGCACTCGAACCAGGCCGTTCGGGTGAGCGCGCTGCCGAGCACCACGGCGCGCACCTCGAGGATGCCGCCCGCGGGAATCCCCGACACCTCTATATAGCGGAACCCGTGGTAGGTCAGCTCGGGCTCGAGCAGCTCGTCGCCGGTGCCCGCGAGATGGTAGCGATCGGTGGCCTGCGCGGATCGCAGAGGACGCATCGACAGCTCACCGTTCTCGAGCACCTCGGCGTGGCGCACGGTGACGGTGTCTCCCTCGGCGCCGCGGACCAGAAGCCGCACCCAGCCGACGAGGTTGCGGCCGAAGTCGACGAGGGTGGTGTCGCCGCGGTCGTCCACCCGCACGGCATCCACCAGCTCGAGCTCGCGCACCGGGGGCGCCGTCGCGAGGTCGAGGCGGCCCACCGGCGCGGTCGAGAGTTCGACGGCGCCGGTGCACTCGGGCCAGCGCGGGCGGCGCAGGTCGGTGAGCTGGCCGTCGTAGAAGTCGTTCGCGAGCACGCGGGACGGGCCGCTGGACCAGTCGTCCCCGGTGCCGACGGTGACCATGCTCCCGTCGGCATATGTCACCTCGAGCTGCGCCAGCAGGGCCAGCCGGTCACCGTAGAACTCGCCGCGGTGGATGGGCAGCGAGGCGATGCGCCCGCGATACCAGCCGTTGCCCACCAGGGCCGCGAGGTCGTTGGTGCCGGGACGCAGCATCCGCGTGACGTCGTAGGTGCGGAAGCGCACCAGCTTGTCGTAGGTGGTCCAGCCCGGCACGAAGTGGTCGGCGCCCACGCGCTCGCCGTTGAGGTGCGCCACCAGGATGCCGAGCGCCGACACGTGCAGCCGCGCCGACAGCACCTCGCCCGCGACCTCGAATCTCGTGCCCAGGATCGGCGCGGGGTCGTCGACGGTCGCGCCCGCGGCGGGCGTGATCCACCGGGCCGACCAGTCGGATGCCTCCAGCAGCGACACCTCGACGGCCGCCCACGGGCTCCATCCGCTCCACTCCGCGGAGTCGGCGACGCGCACGCGCACGTTCACACGCTCCCGCGACGCCAGCGCCGGGAACGGCCACGCGGCGAGCACCTGCCGCGGGCCGTTCACCGTCGCCGTGCGGGTGCTGCCGTCCGCGTAGCGGACCTCCAGCTCGGCGGACCGCTGCCGCCAGCCGCGCGGCGCCTCCGCGATGCGCCAGCTCAGCCGAGGCTCGGCCGTGCTGACGAACGTGACGGGCGACCCGTCGAACGCCTCGGACGGCACCGTCTGTTCGACGCGGATGGGCTCCCTGATCTGCGCCCGCGCACCGCTCGCGGACTCGCCTGACATGGCCGGCGCCTATTCGAGACCGGTTCCGGCGACCCCGCGCGCGAACCATTTCTGGAACGCGACGAAGACGATGAGCACGGGGATCATGGAGATCACGGCGGCGGCGAAGCCCACCGACGGGGAGATGTTGGTGAACTGCGAGCCCGCCAGCGGCGCGAGCGCGATGGTGAGCACGCGCGTCTCCGGCCCGGGCGCCGCGATGAGGGGCCAGATGTAGAGGTTCCAGGCGGTGAGGAAGGTGACCACCGAGTAGGCCGCGATGATCGGGCGGGCCAGCGGGAGGGCGATCCTGAAGAAGGTCTGGAACCATCCCGCGCCGTCGATCCGTGCCGCCTCGATCAGCCCGTCCGGCAGCGTCGCGAAGAAGTTGCGGAACAGCAGCACCCCCACCGACGCCTGGCCGGCGACCGGCAGGATGAGCCCGACGAAGGTGCCGACGATGCCCAGCTGGAAGGTCACGACGAACGTCGGGATCAGGATGAGGTTGGTCGGCATGAAGATCGGCACGATGAAGAGCGCGAAGATCACCTTCGACCCGCGGAACTTGATCTTCGACAGCGCGAACCCGGCCGGCAGGCAGATGATCAGCTGGATCGCCAGCACCCCGATCACGAAGATGAAGGTGTTGACCACCGTGCGCGGGGTGAGGTACTTCCACGCCTCGACGAAGTTGTTCCAGATCGGCTCGGTGGGGAAGAGACGCGGCGGGTACTGCACGATGTCGTGGAACGACATCAGCGAACCCGAGAGCAGGTACAGCATCGGGAAGGCGATCACCAGGCCGAGCAGGATGATGGTCGTGTAGCGGCCGACCCGCAGGCGTTTGAGGGTTCTCATCGGTTGATCCTCCTGATGATGACCTGGCCGACACCGACGATCGCGACGATGACGATCAGCTGCAGCACGGAGAGCGCGCTGGCGTAGCCGACATCCTGGTTCACGAAGGCCTGCTGGTAGGCGTAGAGGCTGAGGCCGCGGGAGGCCCCGAGCGGGCCGCCGTTGGTCATGATGAGCGAGACGTCGAGCGAGCTCGACACGAAGTTGATGATCTGCAGCACCGCGACGACGAAGGTGGTGCCGGCGACGTTCGGCCAGGTCATCGACCAGAGCACGCGCCACGGGCCCGCGCCGTCGAGGGCGGCCGCGTCGTAGATGTCGGCGGGCACGCGCTGCAGGCCCGAGAGATACAGGATGATCACGATCGGCAGCGCCAGCCAGATCATCATGAGCACGAGGGCGGGCACGGCCAGGGTCTGGCTGTGCAGCACGTCGGGCGGCGCGATGCCGAACGCCTTGAGCGCGGTCGCGATCGGGCCCTGCCGCGGGTCGTAGATGAAGGTCCAGAGCACCGCCGAGACCGCCACCGAGAGCACGACCGGCACAAAGTAGAGCACCCGCAGCACGCCCACGCCGGGCATGTTGACGTTGATGATGACCGCGAGCACGAATCCCAGGAGGATCGTGGGGATCACGCCGAGGAGCACGAACAGCAGGGTCACTCCGAGCGAACCCCAGGCGGCGGGATCCCCGACGAGCTTGGCGAAGTTCGCCAGGCCGTTGAAGACCGGTGCGTCGAAGAAGTTCCACTGGAAGAAGCTCAGCGCGAACCCGGCGACCGTCGGGATGACGATGAAGATGATGAAGAGGATGAGCGCCGGCGCCAGCAGCACCCAGGCCGACGCGGTGTCGGCCCTGGAGTACTTCGGGCGCTTGCGTGGAGCTGACCGGGGGTGCCGGCGCTCAGCGCCGGCACCCCTCTTGGTCTCGAGGGTGGTCAAAGTACCGCTACTTCAACAGCCCGTTGAGCTGGTCCTGCGCCTCGGTGTACGCCTGCTTCACGGTCTCGCCCTTCAGGAGCACCTTCTGCAGCGCGTCCTGCAGCGCGGGCACGACCTTCGGCTGCACGGCATCCGGGATCGTGTTGGGCAGCACGGCCTTGCCGACCGAGTACTTCACGGTGTCGACGAAGCTCTTCGGCACCGGGGGCGCCTCGGTGAGCCATGCGCCCTTGGAGATGCCCTCCGAGGTGGCCGGGATCACGCCGTCGGGCTGGGCCGCCTTCATTCCGCCGTTGGTCGAGTAGAACCACGACATGAACTGGTAGGCGCCCTCCTTGTTGTCCGACTTCGCGCTGATCGACAGCGAGTACGAGCCACCACCGGTGGTCGGCTTTCCGTTCTGGGTCGGGAACGGCAGGAGGTCCCAGTCGTCCTTGACCGTCGCGCGCCAGTTGGCGACGCCGGCCGTGGAGCCGGTGGTCATCGCGACCTGGCCGCTGGCGAAGAAGTTCTGGCCCTTCTGGGCGAGCGAGTACGGCGAGCCGAAGTTCTGCGTGTACGGAGCCAGCAGCTGAGTCCACGCCTTGATTCCGTCGTCGTTCGCGAAGATGAACTTCTTCGTGCTCGGGTCGTAGAGGTTGCTTCCGTAGGCCTTCAGCGTCGGGTAGAACGTGAAGAGCGCGCTGCCGTCGCCGATGGGGGTCTGGAGGCCGTAGACCGAGCCGCCCGAGGCATCCGTGATCTGCTTGGCGGCCTTGTACATGTCGTCCAGCGTCCAGTCCTTAGTGGGTACCGGCACGTTGTACTTCTTGAACAGGGTCTCGTTGATGCCGACCACGCCGGTGTCCGCGCTCACCGGGATGCCGGTGATCGTGTTGCCGACCTTGTACTGGTCGAGGAAGTTGGTCTCGAAGCTCGAGCCCTTCAGCCCGTCGTGACCCGAGTCCAGCCACGGCTTGATGTCGTAGAGCAGGTGGCTCGCGTTGAGCGTCTGGTTGAGCGTGTCGTAGTTGAAGATGATGTCGGGAAGCGCCTTGCTGAGGCCCTGGGTGACGAGCTGCTGGATGTAGTCGGCCTGCACGTCGGGGACGGCCTTGACCGTCACCTTGAAGCCCTTGTGGGTCTTCTCGAAGTCCTTCGCGTAGCGCTCGAACTGGGGGACGAGACCGGAGTTCATTCCGATCAGGATGTTCTTGCCTGCTGTGTCGGTGCCCGAGCTGCTGCTGCAGGCTGCGAGGCCGGTCGCGACGAGCGCGATGGCGCCCAGTGCCGCAATGCGCCGGACGAGCCCTTTCTTGTTGACCACGATGTCAATCCTCCTACTGTTACGTCGTTGTAATTGTGGATGGATCCGGTGCGGATCCCTCTCCCGGATCTCGCGATCCGAGCGGTGCAAGGACAATCTGATACGTTTCAGATTGAGCCAACTATCGCAGTGCTCCTTTCTCCTGTCAAGGGGTTTGCGCGGGTCAGATCTCGACGCCGATGTACTTGCTCTCGAGGAACTCGTGGATGCCGGCGAAGCCGCCCTCGCGCCCGAGTCCGCTCTGCTTGTACCCGCCGAACGGCGCCGCCGGGTCGGAGATGACGCCGCGGTTGATCGCGACCATGCCCGACTGGATGCGCTTCGAGACGCGCATGGCGCGCGCGAGGTCGCCCGAGAAGACATACGAGATGAGGCCGAACTCGGAGGCGTTCGCCAGGGCGACGGCCTCGTCATCCGAGTCCACGGCGACGACCGGCGCGACCGGGCCGAAGATCTCCTGGTCGAGGATCGGGTTGTCGCTCGCCATCGTCAGCACCGTCGGGGGGTAGAACGCCCCCGGTCCTTCCGGCTTCTCGCCGCCGATGAGCAGGGTCGCCCCGCTCGCGACGGAGGCGTCGACGAGCCCGGCGATCTTGTCGCGCTCGCCCACCGAGACGCTCGCGCCGAGCCCGGCGCCCTCGGTCAGGCCGGGCGCCATCACGATCGCGCCCATCGCCTTCGTGAGCCGCGCCGAGAATTCGTCGGCGATCGACCGCGACACGTAGAAGCGGTTGGCCGCGGTGCACGCGGCCCCGCCGTTGCGCAGCTTGGCCACCATCGCGCCCGCGATGGCCTCGTCGAGGTCGGCGTCGTCGAGCACGACGAACGGCGCGTTGCCGCCGAGCTCCATGGAGGTGCGGATGACCCGGTCCGCCGCCTGCTTGAGCAGCAGCCTGCCCACCTCGGTTGAGCCCGTGAATGAAAGGTTTCGGATTCGGGGGTCGCGCAGCATCCGCGAGACGGCCGGGCCGGCCGGGGACGGGGTCACCACGGTGACCACTCCGTCGGGCACGCCGGCCCTGTGCAGCAGGTCCACGATGGCGAGGGTGGTGAGCGGCGTCTCCATGGCGGGCTTGATCACCACGGTGCATCCTGCGGCGATCGCGGGGCCGATCTTGCGCGTGGCCATGGCCGCCGGGAAGTTCCACGGCGTGATGAGCAGCGAGACGCCGACCGGCTCGTGGGTCACCACGATGGTCTTGTCGCCCGAGGGGGCGAGCCGGAAGTCGCCCGAGACGCGCACGGCCTCCTCGGAGAACCAGCGGAAGAACTCGGCCGCGTAGGCGACCTCCGCGCGCGCGTCGGCGAGGATCTTGCCGTTCTCGCGCGACACGAGCCGGGCGAGCTGCTCGGATTCCTCGACCATCAGCTCGTACGCGGTGCGCAGCATCTCGGCCCGCACCCTCGGCGCGAGGCGAGCGAACGGCTCGAACGCACGCGCGGCGGTGTCGACGGCCGCGTCGCAGTCCGCCTCGCTGGAGATCGGGATGCTGTCGACCACGGAGCCGTCGCTCGGGTCGATCACGTCGTGGAGGTCGCCGGTGGCTCTGTGGCCGGTGCGGGCGGTGGTCGTCATGCTCATTGCTTCTCCTGGTGTCGTGAGGGGACCACGCGATTGCGCAGCGTGCCGATGCGCTCGACGGTGAGTTCGACGAGGTCGCCGGCGGCGAGGGTGCGGCCCTGCTCGGCGCCGGACCCGTCGCCGACGGTGCCCGATCCGAAGACCTCGCCCACCCGCACGATCTCGTCGCGTGAGGCGTAGGCGATCAGTTGCTCGAAGCGCCAGTGCATGTCGGCGCTGGAGCCGTCGGTCCACTGCTCGCCGTTGACGGTCGCGGTCATCGCGAGCGAGTACGGGTCGCCGAGCTCGTCGGCCGTGACGACGACCGGGCCGAGCACGTGCGCGGCGATGAAGTCCTTGCCCTTGGCCGGGCCGAGCCCGACCGTCATCTCGGCCGCCTGGATCACGCGGGCCGAGAAGTCGTCGTAGATCGTGTACCCGAAGATGTGCGAGAGGGCCTCGGACTCGGAGATGTCGACGCCGGCCGTTCCGATGATGGCGGCGAACTCGAACTCGAGGTCGAGCGCCTGCTCGTACGACGGGATCGCGACATCCTCTTCGTGGGCGCCGATCGCCGAGGGGTTGCCCTTGTAGTAGACCGGCCTGCGGTACCACTCCTCCGGGATCTCGCGCCCGAGCTTGGGGAACACGTTGAGCAGGTGCTTCTCGAACGCCATGAAGTCGCGCAGCAGCGGGGGCGCGGTGATAGCGGGCAGGTGCCGAATCCGATCGGTGCGGTAACGGATGCGGGCGCCGACGGCATCCGTCTCCCAGCCGCGCTCGAGCGTCGCCTGCATGGCCTGCTCGGCCAGGTCGCGCGAACGCGCCCCACCCTCGATCACGCCGAGGAGC
>JAODAU010000069.1 GCA_025463615.1 Microbacteriaceae bacterium
CTCACCGAAGCCGAGTGCTGGGTGGAGAGCACCACGGTCTCGACAGTCCTTGGCACTATGCCGTCGTACCCGATGGTGACCTGGGTCTTGCCGTCAGGGCCGAGGTAGTCGACGGCGCCATCGTGGCGCACCCTCGCGAGCTGCTCCGCCATGCGGTGCGCCAGCCAGATCGGCAGCGGCATGAGCTCGGGCGTCTCGGTGGTGGCGTAGCCGAACATGATGCCCTGGTCGCCCGCACCCTGGCGGTCGAGATCGTCGCTGCTGGATTCCTCGCGGCTCTCGAACGCGTCGTCCACGCCCTGTGCGATGTCGGGAGACTGGGCACCGATGGAGATGCTGACACCGCACGAACGGCCGTCGAACCACACCTCGGACGAGTTGTATCCGATGTTCCAGATGCGCTCACGCACGATCGACGGGATGTCGACGTAGCCCGACGTCGTGACTTCGCCCGCGACGTGCACGAGACCGGTCGTGACCAGGGTCTCGACCGCGACCCTGGCGTTCGGATCCACCGTGAGCAGCGCGTCCAGGATGCTGTCCGAGATCTGGTCGCAGATCTTGTCGGGATGGCCTTCCGTGACGGACTCCGAGGTGAAGAGTCGAAGTGCTGACGTCGATGATGCGCTCATGGATCTCCGCGGGTCGTGGGGCGGTCGGGTCGCGTGCTGAAATCCGCTACGCGATCACGTCGAGAATGCGATCTGCCACGGAGGTCTTCGCCCCTGAGGCCTCGATCACTATTTCTCCGGCGCGGTCGAGGATGACAACGCTCGTGTCGTCCTGTGCGAAACCCTCGGTCCAGCCGACGCTGTTGAGGACGAGAAAGTCGCAGCCCTTGCGCACGATCTTGGCGCGGCCCAGGGCGAGGAGGGCCTCGGGATCGGACTCCGTCTCCGCGGCGAATCCCACGATGACCTGTCCGTCGCGTCGCGCGGCCGAGAGGCCCGCGAGGATGTCCGGGTTCTTCACCAGCGAGAGCACCAGGTTGTCGCCCTGCTGGTCCTTTTTGATCTTCGACTCGGCGACCGTCTCGGGCCGGTAGTCCGCGACCGCGGCGGCCATGATCACGGTGTCGGCGGATGCCGCGGCGGCCTCCACCGCATCCGCGAGCTCGAGCGTGGTGCCGATGTGCACCACGGTCACGCTCGGGGGCACCGGCACCTCGAGGTTGGCGGCGATCAGCGTCACGGCAGCGCCGCGCGCGGCGGCGGCCAGCGCGAGTGCGACGCCCTGCTTGCCGCTCGAGCGGTTGCCGATGAAACGCACCGGGTCGAGCGGCTCCCGCGTGCCCCCTGCGGTGACGAGGATGCTTCGGCCGACCAGATCCTTCGGCCCGAGCACCGCGAGCGCCTCGGCCACGATCTCGTCGGGCTCGACCATGCGCCCGGGGCCGGAGTCCGCGCCGGTCAGCTGCCCCACTCCGGGGCCGACTATCGTCACCCCGCGCGAGCGGAGCGTGGCGATGTTCGCCTGCGTCGCCGGGTTCTGCCACATCTCGGTGTGCATGGCGGGCGCGAGCACGAGCGGCGCCTTCGAGGCGAGGATCGTGTTGCCGAGCAGGTCGTCGGCGAGGCCGTTGGCGAGCTTGGCGATCGTGTTGGCGGTGGCCGGGGCGACGACGATCAGGTCGGCCGCCTGCCCGATGGCCACGTGCCGCACCTCGGCTACGCCCTCGTAGAGGTCCGTGTGCACGGGGTTGCGGCTGATGGCCTCGAGGGTGGGGCGTCCGACGAAGCGGAGCGCGGCATCCGTGGCCACCACGTGCACGTCGTGGCCGGCGAGGACGAGCGAACGGACAACGCCGACGGCCTTGTATGCCGCGATGCCGCCGGTTATTCCGACGACGACGTTGAGCCGCTCGCCCATCGGGTCGTGCTAGACCGTCGGTTCGGCGAGTGCCTTGACGGTGAGCTTGTCCTCGTTGATCTCGTGCATCGCCACCGAGAGCGGCTTGTCGTCGATGGTCGAGTCCACGAGCGGGCCGACGTTGTCAAAGAGGCTTCCCTCGTGCAGGTCGGCGTAGTAGTCGTTGATCTGGCGGGCGCGCTTCGACGCGAAGATGACGAGGGCGTACTTCGAGTCGACCTTCGAGAGAAGTTCGTCGATGGGCGGATCGATGATGCCCTTGGCGCGTTCAACCATGGTGGTACTCCTAATGAATCAAGTCTGTGGGATTGCCATCAAGTCTACGACCTCCCGCGCGGCCTGGCTCACTTCGTGGTTGACCACCTTGTAATCGAACTCGTCCTGGGCGGCCAGTTCGACCTTCGCGGTCTCAAGCCTGCGGGCCTGCTCGACCGAATCCTCGGTGCCGCGGCCGATGAGCCGGCGCACCAGTTCGTCCCAGCTCGGCGGCAGCAGGAACACGAGCACGGCCTCCGGCATGGCGGCCCGCACCGAGCGGGCGCCCTGCAGGTCGATCTCGAGCAGCACGCTGCGGCCCTCCGCCATGGCCGCGTCGATCGGCGCGCGCGGCGTGCCGTAGCGGTAGGCGTTGTGCACCGTCGCGGTCTCGAGCATCTGGCCGGTCTCGATGAGGCGGTCGAACTCGTCGTCGTCCACGAAGAAGTAGTTCACGCCGTCGACCTCGCCGGGGCGCGGGGCCCTGGTCGTCGCGGAGACGGAGAGATGAACCTCGGGGTAGTTCTCGCGGATGTAGGTCGAGACAGTGCCCTTGCCCACCGCGGTGGGGCCGGCGAGGACGACGAGGCGGGCGTGGTCGGGGCGCTGCCCGCGGCGCTCGCGCAGCACCATCCAGTCGAGCAGGCGGCGCCGCTGTCGCACGCCGAGACCGCCGACACGCTTGGATTCGGCGATGCCGAGCTGCTCCATCACCCGGGCGACGCGGGTCGGGCCGAGGGTGGGCACGCTCGTGAGCAGCTCGCGCACCCGGAGGCTCGCCTCCGCGCCGTTCGACGGCTCGGACCAGGCGGTCTCGAGCACCTCGACGGCGCTGCGCTCCCGGGTCTGCACCGCGTGCTTCACGGCGGCGCGGGCGCGTCGGGCGGCGACGGCGGCCTGCGCGGCGGCCTTCCTGTCGACGTCGGGCGGGGCTACGCGCGGCACGCGGCGACCTCCGCGGCCTGGCGCGTGACGGCCTCGACGATGCCGTCAGGGCCGGCCTGCAGGATGCTGCGCGACGAGCTCACCACGGCGAGCGGCGCCGCCGCCCCGTAGATCGTGCCCAGGTCGGCATACTCGGCGCCCTGGTGCCCGAACCCGGGCGCGAGCACCGGGGTCGCAGCGAGGGTCGCGAGGTCGATGCCGTACTCGCCGAAATCGACGGTCGCACCGAGCACCACGCCGATGGATCCCACAGCCTGGCCGTTCCCGGAGTTCCATCGCACCACGTCGTCGACGATACTCGCCGCCACCGTCGTGCCCTCCGCGGTGATGGCCGTCTGGATGCCGCGGGCCTCAGGGTTCGACGTCGCCCCGAGCACGAACAGGCCCTTGCCGACCTGCTCGGCCACTCGCATCGGCGCCGCGATCGAGCCGACGCCCTGGTACGCGGAGATCGTCATCGCGTCGGCCTCGAGCGGCGAGCCCGGCGTGAGCCAGGCCTGGCCGTACGCCTCGACGCTGGTGCCGAGGTCGCCGCGCTTCACGTCGGCGATCACGATGAGGCCCGCGTCACGCGCCGCCGCGAGCACGCGCTCGAGGGCGGCGTAGCCCGCGGACCCGTGACGCTCGAAGAAGGCGACCTGCGGCTTGACGATGCCTGCCCGGCCGGCCGCGGCATCCACCACGGCGAGGCCGAAGGCCAGCAGGCCGTCGGCGTCGTCGCTGAGGCCCCAGTCGCGCAGCAGGTAGGGGTGCGGGTCGATGCCGACGCAGAGCTGGCCCCACGTGTCGAAGGCGGCGACGAGCCGCTGCCCGAAACCGGACGCTGAGGCTCTCGAAGCGGCCCCTTCGAGTGCCTCAGGGACCG
>JAODAU010000072.1 GCA_025463615.1 Microbacteriaceae bacterium
AAGGTCGAGACCTACACTCCGTAGTAGCAACGAGCTCGGTGATATCCGGCGCCCGCGCGCGGCGGATTTCACGGTGTCAGCGGGGATGACGACGGTTGTGCCGCAAATCGCACTATGCGCCGCAGGGGCGGCGGCGCATCAAAAATCGATGCGCGGCTCGTAGCCGGCGTCGATGAGGTGCGAGAGCACACGCTGCACGTGCTCGGGCCCGCGGGTCTCGATGCTCAGCTCGAGCTCCACCTCGCTGATCAACGCGTTGCGGCCGTGCCGCGTGTGCAGCACCTCCACCACGTTCGCGTTGGCCTCCGAGATGAGCTCTGCCACGCGGGCGAGCTGGCCGGGACGGTCCGGCAGCATGAGCCGCAGCTTGAGATAGCGGTCGGATGCCGCCAGCCCGCGCGAAATCACCCGCTCCATGACCAGCGGGTCGATGTTGCCGCCGCTGAGGATCGCGACAGTCGTTCCGGCATCCTTCACCTGCCCCGTGAGAATGGCGGCGACAGACACCGCCCCCGCCGGCTCGACGACGAGCTTCGCGCGCTCGAGCAGCACCAGCATGGCGCGGGCGATGTCGTCGTCGGTGACCGTGACGATCTCGTCGACGGCCTCGCGCACGATCTCGAAGTTGAGCAGTCCGGGCTTCGAGACGGCGATGCCGTCGGCGATGGTGGGCGCGATCCTGATCTCGGTGGCTGCTCCCTCGCGCAGCGACGGCGGGTACGCGGCCGCGTTCGCCGCCTGCACGCCGACGATGCGAACGGTGCGACCCTCGCGGGCGAAGCGCTGTTTGAGCACGCTCGCGACCCCGGAGATGAGGCCGCCGCCGCCGATCGGAATGATCACTGTGTCGAGGTCGGGCACCTGGTCGAGGATCTCGAGGCCGAGGGTGCCCTGGCCGGCGATCACGTCGGGGTGATCGAAGGGTGGGATGAAGACGGCGCCGGTGCGCTCGGAGAATTCGGCCGCGGCGCGCAGGGCCCCGTCGACCGCGTCGCCCCGGAGCACGACATCCGCCCCGTAGCTGCGCGTGGCCTGCAGCTTCGGAAGGGCGACGCCGACCGGCATGAAAATGGTGACGGCGATGCCGAGTTCGCGACCCGCGAGCGCGACGCCCTGGGCGTGGTTGCCGGCGGAAGCCGCCACCACCCCGCGCGCCTTCTCCTCGTCCGTGAGCTGGGAGAGCCGATTGTATGCGCCGCGGATCTTGTAGGAGCCGGTGCGCTGCAGGTTCTCGCACTTGAGGTGCACGGGCGAGCCGAGGGCGTCGGCGAGGAAGCGCGAGATCTCCATCGGGGTGACCGTCGCCACGCGCGACACGCGTTCGCGCGCGGCCTCGAAGTCGGCGAGCCGTGGGCCGGCGAATGTCGTTTCAGGCATGCTTCTCGGCTCCGGGGTCGATGGTGGGGGTTTCGGGAGGGGTGGTGCGCCAACGGCCGCTCGCGATGTAGTTGACGATCACGTTGAGGGTGGCGATCACCGGCACGGCGAACAGGGCGCCGGGGATGCCGGCGAGGAAGCCGCCGGCCGCGACCGCGAACACGACGGCGAGCGGATGCACCTTCACCGCGGTTCCCATCACGAAGGGCTGCAGCACGTGTCCCTCCACCTGCTGCACGAGGATCACGACGCCGAGCATCACGAGCGCGGCGATCGGGTTGATGTAGACAAGCGCCACGAACACCGAGAGCACGCCGGTGAAGACGGCGCCGATGACCGGGATGAACGACCCGAGGAAGACCGCGATCGCGATCGGGATCACGAGCGGGAAGCCGGTGCCGAAGGCGAGCCCGACGATCCAGGCGCCGAGGCCGATGCCGACGGCATCCACGAAGGCCACGAAGATCTGCACGCGCACGAAGTTGGTGAGGGTGACCCAGCCGGCGTGGCCGGCCCCGTCGACGGCCGGGCGGGCCTTGCGCGGGAACAGCCGCGTGATCCAGGCGAAGATGCGCTTGCCGTCGATGAGCATGAACAGCGTGCCGAACAGGGTGAGCAGCAGGCCGGCGAGGATGTGGCCGGCCGACGAACCCACCGAGAGCGCCCCGTTCACCAGCCCCTGGCTGTCCTTCTGGAGGGAGGTCCAGAAGCCGGAGAGGTAGCCGTTGATGTCTTTCTCGGTGAGGTGCAGCGGCGACTGGAGCAGGAAGTCCTTGAAGTTCTGGTACGCCTGCATGCTCTGGTCGCGCAGCTCGGGGAACCCGCCGCGCACCTGGAACACGACGAGCACGACGAGCCCGGCCACCACGATCACGAGTCCGACCTCGGCGAGCGCGACCGCGAGGCCCTTCGGCCAGCCGTGCCGCTGCAGGAACTGCACGAACGGCACCAGCAGCGCCGCGAGCAGGATCGCCACCATGAACGGCACGACGATCTCGCGCAGCGTCGAGATCAGGAAGATGAAGAGGCCGATGACGCCGGCGATCGCGAGGATGCGCCACGACCAGGCGCCCGCGATGCGCACGCCGACGGGGAGCGTCGCCTCGGCCTGGTATTTCGTGGTTTCGGCCTCGACGGACGCCGTAGGTGTGGGGGCCTTGCGTCGCGCGAACGTCACTGCGCCAGTCTACGGCCGCAGATATGCGCCGAACGGAATGCTTTCAGCGGTCCCTCAGGCGGTGCGGGCGCTCGCGGCGACCGGCGTTCCGTTGAGCTGGAGGTGAACCTGCTCGCCGGTCGTCGGGCGCACGCGCACGTCGTGCTGCACGAAGAGGAGGGTGCCGTCATCCAGCCGCACCTGGGTGCGCCGCAGCGAGCCCAGGAAGCTGGAGACGACGACTGTCGCGGGGATGCCGCTGGCGGCGAAAGAGATGTCCTCCGGGCGGATGTAGGCGGTCACCGGGCCGTCGACCGGTCCGGTGCCGAGCAGCGGCAGCGTCGCGCCGAGCGCGGTGACGGTGTCGCCCCCCAGCACGCCGTCGACGCCGTTGCTGAGGCCGACGAAGGTGGCCACGAACGACGTGGCCGGCTGCGTGTAGAGGTCCTCGGGCGTGCCGACCTGCTCGATGTTGCCCTCGCGCATGACGGCGACCCGGTCGGCTACGGCGAGCGCCTCCTCCTGGTCGTGCGTCACGAAGAGGGTGGTGATGCCGAGGTCGGTCTGGATGCGGCGGATCTCGTCACGCAGCGAGACGCGCACCTTCGCGTCGAGCGCCGACAGCGGTTCGTCCAGCAGCAGCACACGGGGGCGCGTGACGAGCGCGCGGGCCAGGGCCACGCGCTGCTGCTGGCCGCCGGAGAGCTGGTGGGCGTAGCGGGCGCCGAGGTGGCCGAGGCCGACCATCTCGAGGGCCTCGGCGGCGCGGGTGCGACGCGCGTCGCGATCCACCTTGCGCATCTGCAGGCCGAACTCCACGTTCTGCAGCACGGTCATGTGCGGAAAGAGCGAGTAGGCCTGGAAGACCATGCCGATGTCGCGCTTGTTGACGGGCACGTTCGAGACGTCGCGGCCGTCGATGCGGATGCGGCCCTCGGTGATCGACTCGAGGCCGGAGAGCGCGCGCAGCACGGTGGTCTTGCCGCATCCGGAGGGCCCCAGCAGCGCGATGAACTCGCCCGGCGCCATCGAGAGGTTGACGCCGGTGAGTGCGCGGTGGCCGGCGTAGTCCTTGATCACGTTCTGGAGTTCGACCGTCGCGCCCTCGCGAGTGGCGAACGCCGTCGCGAGCGGCGCCGTGGTGGTCTTGGCTGTGGGTGTCATGCTGACCTCCGGTTACGGCCGCTACCGAGGCGACCGATGATGAGTAGGAGAACGAAGCCGAAGATGAGCGCGAGCAGCGCGAAGATCACGGCGACATACGGGTCGGTGTGCTGCAGCAGCACGAGCGCGGTCTGGAAGGTGTTGCGGCTGAGCACCGAGGCGATGGTGTACTCGCCCAGCACCACCGCGATGGTGATGAAGCAGGAGGCGAGGATGCCGCGGCGCAGGTTCGGCAGGATCACGCGCCACAGCACGCTCCCCCACCCCGCGCCGAGCGACCGCCCGGCCTCGCTGAGGATGGTGACCTCGACGGCGGCGAGGTTCGCCGCGATCGGGCGGAACGCGTACGGCAGCACGATGATGCCGATGGCGAACGCCAGCGTCCACGGGTAGGTGCCGAAGATCTGCGCCACCACCGAGTAGACCGGGATGAAGCCGACGACGAGCACGATGGTGGGCACCGTGATCGGGATGATGCAGATGAACTCGAGCACCCGGCGGAACCGCGGGTACTTGAGCTCGACCAGGATCATGGTCGGCAGCAGCAGCACGAGCACGATGGCGACGGTGAGCACGCACAGGATGAGCGAGTTGCCGATGCCCTGGAACAGCACCTGGTAGGTGCCGGCGTTCTTCGGGTTGAGGAAGTCGAGGTAGTGCTGGAATCCGTATCCCTGCACATTCTTGACCGGCTGCCCCACGCGGAGCGTGAACTCGATCATGGCGAGGATCGGCACCAGGAAGACGATGCCGACGACGCCGAGGATGATCCAGCGCGTGGGCTTGCTCGGCTCCGCCGCGTACCGCGGGGCGCTGATCTTCGTCGAGGCCTCGATCACCTCGGGCTTCTCGAGCGTGGCGGTCATCGCTGCCACCGCCCGGCCCGGCGCTGCAGGAGCGCGTAGACGGTCATGAGCACGATCATCACGATCACCATTCCGAGGGCGACGACGCCGGCGACGTTCGACCGGCCGAGCACCGTCTCGCTGCAGAGCTGCTGACGGATCCTCAGCGAGATGACGAGCTCCTGCCACACGAGCGCGGCGGCCGAGGCGAAGGACGAGAAGG